>JACDBF010000315.1 GCA_013695055.1 Actinomycetota bacterium | reverse complement strand
CGCTATCCCTTCGTGGGGGTTGCCGGGGCCATGCTGGCGGCCTTCATGTTGTGGAGCAAGGTCCACTCTCCGCAGTACGCGCTGTGGATCTTGTTGTTCTTCGTTCTGCTCGAGGTCCATATCGGCTGGTGGGTCGCCTATGCGCTTGCGGATCTCGCCGTCTATGTAGGGATCTTCCGCTGGTTCTACGACTTCAGCCGCACGCAGGACATCGAGGCGTGGACCTTTGCCAAAGGGATGCTTGTGGCTGGAGTGTGGGGCCGCGCCATGCTTCTCGCGGGCCTGTTCGTCGTCTTCCTGCGCGCCCGGCCGGCAGTGGGAGTGGAGCCCGCCACAGGCGAAGTGTCGCAGGCTCGGTCTAATGTCGACGCGCGCGTGGCGCTTCAATGACGAGGCTGACCGGTGGTGCCGTGTGGTAGGTGGCGAGCAGTCGGCAACGCCAGAAAGGGGGTGTAGGATTTTGCTTGAGCGGTCATCCGGCCGTTACCAATCCCCTGCCCGACTCGCATGCTGTTGACGCGGGAGGGCCTCGAACCCGGCTTGAGCCGGTCACGAGTCCAGAGGAGGACATCGATGCGCACGTATGAAGCCATGGTCATCGTGGATTCAAGCCTCGAAGAGGGCGACGTCCAGAAGGCCGTCGACCGTTTTCTCGGGATCGTCACTGATTCGGGCGGCACGCTCGGGGCGGTCGACCGCTGGGGCGTTCGCAAGTTCGCCTACGAGATCGACCACAAGAACGAGGGCTACTATTTCGTGGCGGCGTTCTCCGCCACCCAGGACACCATCGATCAGCTCAACCAGACGCTGCGCGTCTCGGACGAGTTCATTCGCGGCAAGATTATTCGCCCGGAATGACCCGGGCCCGTTCCTTCACTCACGGCCAACGCTAAAGGAGCAAGTCATGGCATCGGACAACCAAGTCACCCTGGTGGGCAACATCACCGACGATCCCGAGCTGCGCTTTACGCCTTCGGGAGCAGCCGTCGCGAATTTCACCGTCGCGGTCAATCGCCGCTACAAGAACCAAGAGGGCCAGTGGGAAGACAAGCTGGACGGCTTCTTTCGTTGCAATTGCTGGCGAGAGATGGCCGAGAACGTGGCCGAGTCCCTCCGCAAAGGGAGCCGCGTCGTAGTGGCGGGCCGCCTGCAACAGCGTTCTTGGGAAGACCCCGAGGGCAACAAGCGCTCCGCCTTCGAGGTGCAGGTCGACGAGGTCGGGCCGTCGCTTCGGTGGGCGACCGCCACCGTCCAGAAGTCGCAGCGGTCGGGCACGAGCGGCGGCGGCGATTGGGGCACTCCGGCCCCCGTGGGCGCTGCCGCGACATCCGGCACCTCCGCTCCGGGCGACGACGGGGGGTTCTAGATGGCGAGAGACCGCCGCGAGCGTAGGACCTCCAAGCCCTCCAACAAACCGATCCGCAAGGGCAAGCGAAAGTATTGTCAGTTTTGCGCCGACAAGAGCAAGCGCATCGACTACAAGGACATCGCCATGCTCCGCAAGTTCATGAGCGACCGCGGCAAGATCCGGGCCCGGCGCGTCACCGGTAATTGCACCCAGCATCAGCGGCTGGTCGCAACAGCCGTCAAGAACGCGCGTGAAGTGGCCCTCTTGCCCTACACATCGAGATAGGAGCCCACTTGTGAAGGTCATCCTCGCTTCGGATGTCGACAAGCTGGGGCAGCGCGGCGAGGTGGTAACGGTCGCCGACGGCTACGCCCGCAATTACCTCGTGCCCAAGGGCCTGGCCCTCATGACCAGCAAGGGGTCGCTGCGCCAGGCCGAGCAGATGCGCCGGGCTCGAGAGCAGCAGGAGCGCCGGCGCAAGAGCGAGGCTGCCGCCAAGGTATCGCTCCTCGGCTCACAGGCCGTTTACATCTCAGCCCGGGCCGGCGAGGGCGGGCGGCTGTTCGGCTCGGTGACCAAGGCGGACGTCGCCCGGGCCATCGAAGAGCAGATTGGCGAGGCTATCGACCGTCAGCATGTGCGGCTGGACGACCCGATTCGCTCTCTCGGTGTGCACTCGGTCGAGATCCACCTCCACGAGGAGGTCAACGCGCTGGTGAATGTGGAGGTCATAGCGTACGAAGGGGACTGACCCCGGTTCTCAGCGCGCCTACTTTCACGAACCCGCGTCCTCCACTTTTCGCTATTCACAGCTTATTAGGCAGGGTGCGCCCCTCCCCACCAGGCCGGACGCGGCCTTTTCCACGCGTCCACACCCCACTTGTGTTCAACACCGGCTGCGACGTAGCGTCCTAACCGCCTCGTGGCATGACTCCGCCTCCCTCAAGCGGCGGAGCGATTACGTCGTAGCTCGGTGCTAATAACAGACATGTCATTCTTCAAGACGGAGGATCTCTTTGGCCCAACGAGCTCCGCTCGCTCCGGTGCGGATGAATCGCATTCCGCCGCACAACATCGACGCCGAACAGTCGGTGCTCGGAG
>JACDBF010000091.1 GCA_013695055.1 Actinomycetota bacterium | reverse complement strand
TGATGTCGCCGAAACGAACGCGCGCCCAGTAATAGGTGAGGTAGGCGCCGGTGATCGAGATGAAGCCTCCGGTGATGCGACCGGTGTGCGGCATCATGCTCTTGAGGCGACGAGCGAGCCCCGATCGAACCATCGACGCACCGAGCGACAGAGCCACTAGGACGATCGCCATACCGGCGCCGTACGCAGCGAAGACGGTGACTGAACCCGATATTCCGGAGGTTGCGGCAGACGCGCCGATCACCGCCAGGAACACCGGCAGGGTGCAGCCCAACGATGCGATCCCGTAGCCGATGCCGAACAGAAGCATGGTCTTGGGGCTCCGGTTTCGTTCGACTCTGATGGCGTTGCGCAGGGACAGCGAGGGCTTCTTGCCTATCACCATCGCCATCCCGGTCGCGGTGAGGGCGACGCCGATCCCGATGCCCAGCCACGGGACCGCGCGCGTCAACGCACCGGCCCCCAGCGCGAGCGGCAGGCCAATGACGGCGAACACAGCAAGGAATCCTGCAGCGACCACCGCCCCGACGATGAGGCCCTGCATCGTGCGGCTCGAGGCGCTCGGAAGATGATCTTCCTCGGCGCCGACGTAAAAGGAGAGAAAGGCCGGCAACAACGCGAACCCGCAGGGGTTGACGGTGGACAGGCCTCCGGCGATGAGTGCTACTGCTAATGAGCCCATGCGGACGCCCTCAAAGAGATTTGGGCGAGGTCGCACGTCGCCATCAACAGCCTCAATCCCTCGTTCAGTTGCGCGTAGCCGAGCGGCTTCTCGGCGGAGCGCTGGAAGCCAGAGCAGGCCTGCCAATCACGATACAAAGCGGGATCCGGCGCTTCGATGATCTGGCGCCGGCTCCACGCGGGAACGATGAGTGTCGCTCTCAAATGCCCTCATGAAGTCTTCCAAACTTTCACCTGCCCTAACTGCCCGTAGCAGCCGTGTATGTACCGCTGACCGTCGATGATCGCTTTGAGCAGCACCGCGGTTGCCTCGCGCTGGTCCGACGCTCGGCAACCGCACGGGTAGTCGTCGACGTCGACGGCCCCTCATGCAAGCGTCCAGCCAACCTGGAACCTGATCCGCTGAGGAGTCGCGGGGCCATCTCGCCCTCCACGCCTTCTGACTACCAGAACCACGACGAAACGCTTGAGGTTCGGTCGCCGGTCGACAGAACTGGCGCGCGCCCTGCGACGTGCGAGCCAGACCGCGCCGATTGCAAACGAGATGCCGGCCCACTTGAAGGCCCAACCCCATTCCGAGTACGGGGTGTTGGCGAGGTCGGTGGCGACCGCCGCTGACGTGAGACCCAGCAGAGCGGCCACGGCCGGGCCGACGCAGCATCGCAAGGCCCACCAAGCCCGCAGTCGCCCCGGCGATCAGACCCCGAGGACGGCGCTCGACCTCGCTCATTCGAGGCCGAGCTCGACCGCTGCCAGGCGCACTTCACGCTGGTCGTCACCGATCACTAGTGAGGGGACCGGCCGGTCGGCGCAGAACATCGCCGTTTCGTCGAGCGTCGCGCTCCAGGTCGCCCCGGACGCGCTGTGTTCGGCGCCCCGGGCGACGGGGAACGCGGAGTCCGACTGGTAGACCGCAACGATGTGCCCGGCCGGGTCAACGTACTCATGGACGACTATGGACATGTCTTCGACTCGGCCTCTCCTTACCTCGACAAGCTCAAGATCTCCGAGGACCGAGGGCAGTGCCGCCTGTGTTTGCTGTTGGAGTTGCTCGGCGCGGTTGTAGTCGGAGAGGAGGATCTCGATCTCCTGTGGCTGCGATGGCTGCAGGACGACGAGGACGACCACGAGCGCCAAGGTCACGGAGGCGGCGAGCGCTCCCAGTCTGGCTCCGAAGGCCAGCCCTCGCCTCGAGAGCGGAGCGGCGGCGACGGTCGAACGGACCATCTCGCGCAGGCCCTGGGGCGCAAGTTCCCGGGACGACTCTGCGAGCGCTCGGCCCCGGCGACCCACCTCGACCTCGCGCCAGCAGTCTTCGCATCCCATGATGTGTTGCTCGAAACGTCTGCGTGCGTGACCCGACACCATCCCACCGAGGTAGAGCGAGGCGCTGCGCTCGGGATCATGCTTCCTCATCGATCGTCACCTTCTCTTCCAACAGGGAGGCCAGCCGCTTGCGCCCCCGGTGCACCCGGCTGAGCACCGTATTGCGGGGCGTACTCATGATTCGGGCCGCCTCCCTCGCGGTGAAACCGTTCAGGTCCATGAGGGTGATGGCGACACGTTGCTCTTCGGGAAGCTCCCTCATGGCGGCGTGGAGGAGGTCTGAGCGGAGTCGCTGGAACGCCTCCGACTCGACGTTGGAGCTGGATCTGTCTTTTGTGATCTCGTCGGTTGGCAACTCGCGACGCGTGGACGCCTTGCGTACCCAGGACCTGGCCAGATTGAGACAGATGGTCGATATCCATGCCTCGACGTTTCTTGGCTTCCGATGCGAGGTCCAGGCCTCGAAAGCCCGGGTGTAGGTCTCCTGGACGAGGT
>JACDBF010000054.1 GCA_013695055.1 Actinomycetota bacterium | reverse complement strand
GGCCATGCCGACGTGGATGTCGATCCGATCCAACAACGGGCCCGAGAGCTTGCTCCTGTAGATCTGGAGCTGGTGCTCAGAGCAGCGGCACGCTCGCATCGAGTCCCCGAGATAGCCGCACGCACATGGATTCATCGCAGCCACCAATGCGAAGCGGCAGGGATAAGCGATGACCCCGCCGCTGCGCGCGATGCGCACTATTCCCTCCTCGAGCGGCGCCCGCAGCGTTTCGAGAACATCCCGCCGGTACAACGAGAGCTCGTCGAGAAACAGCACGCCGTTATGGGCGAGTGTTGGCGAATGTTACAGGGAGAAGCTGGAAAGGCCCGGGCACTCTGCCCACGTGCTTCTTATCCGGTTCCGCCTGCGAGCGGAGGCTCGCACGCTAAGAGGCCTGGATACAGGGGGAATCGAGTAAGTGCACCCTTCACCTTATCGGAATGACCAGCGCCCTCGACGCGAAGGTTGGAGACTTCGTCGCGTCTAATCGTACGTTCATGGTCAGTCTGATCACCAAGAAACTCCTGACCCAGAGCAAGGAACGGGGGCGCGCTCCCCACGCTCTTCTAAGTCAGCTCGAGAAGCGAATTGCCAAGGAACTGTCCCATCCAGGCCGATTGTGCGGCAACGGTCTCGCCCGATACGAGAACCATCTAAAAGTCATCCGCCTTGATGCGCCGGTCGATCGCCCGATTCCTTCTGACCTCGCCTAGACATTGGTCAAGTTAAGCGCACTACGAAACGTCCTCGTGCACCCTGCGGGGCGAATCGATGGGCGCGCTCTTAAAATGGCTCCCTCACTTGACCGCCAGTACGACGACGGTCAGTTCGTCCGAATCTTCGCGAGAGGACTACAGGAAGTATTCGGCCGCTGTGCGTTGTCATGCGGCCGAAATTCAATCCCGGCCGATCCGAAACTGGCCGGAAAAGTTTCTGATGAGAAGGACGCACCGAGGCTCACCAACTGGAGGGAGTACTGTCTTGTCAATGCCTGACGCGCAATGTCTGCGCGGCAAACTCTGAGCTCACGAACACCCCATTTGGTTCGTGATGCTCACGTCCGGGGTCCCTGGAGCGTATTCAACTTAGCTCACGCAGGATCGACTCGCGCAGCAGGAACTGCTGAGTACGCATCGGAAAGTCGTCGAGAACCTCCTCTGCGACGTAATCGAACCACAGTCGCGTTGAGCGCCAACGCCGGTTCGGAACTCGCCGATGCGTCGTTCGTCGAGTCGCGGGGTCGAGCAAATACCATTCCTGTGAGATGACACTCTCCGTGATGCCCGTGTTAACGAATGTTTCATTGAGCACGATGGCTACGGCGCCTCAGTTAAGGGGCCTGCGGCCTACCTTTCGCCGCTCCCTTATAAGCGTCTAACGCGAGGCCCCACCGGGGGGTGAACTATGCCGCTTCATAACAGTCGACCGTCTGCTGGATCTAGCGGAAGCTCTCTACTGCTGTGCATTGAGACACCCGTGCCGGCTACCAGGTCTGCACCCACATGTAAGCCACGGTTCCGATAACCCCGGCTACGGCAGCTCCAACGAGCCAGCGCAGAAGCCATCTGAGTCGGGTGACAGAACGCCAAAGAGCCGCTCCGGCGAGTCCGGTCTTCCCCTCCGCTCCAGCCGTCAGGATCTCGACCATCAGAAGAAGACCAATGGCGCATCCCACGACGACTGCCTGCCAGGTGACGACCTTAGTGAAAACAGCAAGTAGAAAGACCACGGCGAAACCCACAACGCCTCCCGCAATTAGTGAAACCGGTAGGCGACGGGCGTAGATGCGAACGTTCTCTCGAAAGACGCGCTCTGTCGCTAGATCCTGCTGTGTCTGTGTCGCTTTCTGCGTAATCGTCCCAAGCTCATCGGCCATGCGCTCCCTCGACTCACGCTCTTGCGACAGCTCGGCTTGCAGCTTCGCTGTTGCTTCCTCTGAATCCGAACGCCTTCCTGACGTCTCTTCCAGTCGCCGTTTCAAGTCTTCGTTCTCTCGGCGCAAGCGGGCCTCCTGCTCGACGAACTCGTCCCGCACGAACTGGATTTGCTTCTCTACATCCTCCTCAGAACGCATGCGACGACGAAGCTCATCGTCGATCATCATTCGGCGGATCGTGTCACCGGACAAGGAACTCGAGCCCTCGATCCTCGACAGCGCCTTGAGAATCTTGATCGTCACACGCTCCGTCGCTGGATCGAACTCCTGAAACAGAAAAGGCAGTCTGATGCTGCTTAACAACGCCTCTTCGAGCTGGACAGTCCGCGGAACCCAAAACTGCAACATCTGCACGAGCACTGTTGGGTGAAGGCAGACAGGAAGCTGCTGTCTCCGCCGCTCCTTGTACGAATCGAATCCAAGTAACCGATAGTCCACCGTCACGATCCAGTACTTCGCTGCAAGCGGGGACTCAACGAACGCCACGCGCTTGTCCTTAACGAAGTGCCATAGGACCAGGTCGTGCTTGAGCTTTTCGTAAGTCTTCGCCCGCTCACGGAACTTCTTCTGCTCCCACTCGAGCTGCGTGTTGATGTCCTCTACAACATCGTCCCGCGTGTTGTATTCGTCCGTATTTTGATTAAAGAGGTCCACATGCTGCTCCCGCAGGACATCGACCAGCGAGTCTTGGTAGGGGCGGAAGTACTCCTCAGCGTCACGGATTCCCCCCGGCCTTCCGGCTTGATCGACGAATGTTAGGGCGAGGCTACTGAGATTGCGCTCGGTTACGAGGGCGTCCAAGTAATTCTGGTTGAGAACGAGACCGCGTAACGAATCGACCGTCCCAGCAACAGCGTTCTTCGTCTCAGCCAGGCTTATCGGCAAAGCGAAAAGCCGGAAGTCGATTAACCCCTCCAATTCCTCCGTCAGTTCGCTGAGTCGGCGCGCTGCCTCGTTCGAGGGGTTGTTATGGAGTGTGAAAAGCGAGAAAAGAAAATTCGTGTCCGTGAATACATGGAACTCAGCGTTCTTTTCGACGGCGACGCTAAGCTCCTTGAGTTTCTCGTCGTCGAGGTTCGCCGCGCTTGTCAAGAAGAACGCGCTCAGTTGACGAAGCACGTAGGCGCGAGCGACCTCGTTCTTAGGGTCGAGGAATCTTGCGATGGCGGCCTGGGCGCTCGTTCTGACGTCGGACGAGTACTCTGCGAGGAAACGATCTAGGTGATTCGAGGCGTCGAAGTTGAAGCCCTGACCGTTGATGAAATCGTATGTCCGAGCGCCAAGCTCCCGGATCATGGGTATCAGGAGTACTTCGTTGAAACGCTGCCATGTCGTGTCACCGACCAGCTCCGCGCAGCACTCCTCAGCTGTCGCTGTAAACAACTCGCACGCCTGCCGCTCAAGCCGCTCGGCGTCTTCCAGCTTCTCTGCGAACTCCGCAGAAGACGTTTCGGTCAGCCGAAAGGCGCCGTTATACTCAACGACGTGAAGTGGGTGCAGGGACAGCAGCCGCTCGACTTCTGACACCGGTAGCTGAACCCCGATATCTTCGCGGAGTGTCCGTGAAAGGTCCGTGGCACTCGCGTAACCATCTGTCATCCAGAGTGCTGCTTCGACGACTCGCTTCGTCGCTCGGTCCCACCAAGCTGCTTGATTTAGCTCGACATCATGGACGAGGGCAACCAGACTGGCAGGTAGTTCACGTGCCTCCCGCTGGAAACCCGTTGGGTTTTCGTCGGTCATCACCCGATTCTCTCACCAAGGAACCAGTCAGCGGCGCGTTGGGAGTTAGTGCCCGTAGAAGTGGGGGTACGTGGGGGCTGAAATCCCCTAGATCAAGAGACCACCGCGTCATCCTCGAATAGTCCGGACAGACGACCGAGGAGGAACGCGATGGTCACCCCAAGCATGGACATGTTGAGTTGGCTGCGCAAGCAGCTGGAAGAAGCCGATGTTGATCTCCTGCGCGAGATGGTGCAGGTCTTCGTGCAAGGACTGATGGGAGCCGAGGCCGATGCCCTCTGCGGTGCGGCCTACGGCGAGAAGAGCCCGGAGCGGGTCAACTCTCGCAACGGCGACCGTGCCCGGGACTGGGACACCCGGGCCGGAACGATCGAGCTTCTGATCCCCAAGCTCGCGTAGGTCGCACCCACTCACTATTCCTCAAGGGGGCCGCACGCCACACTTGCGTCCTCAACCGACTCCGGATTTCCGGGTACGATAAGTATCTGGCGGCCCTCTCCAATGTTGACGTCTAACCGTCTGGCGGCATCTTGGCTTCCACCGCGTCGAATTACGTCCAGGTAACACGTGCGCATCCCCGGATCCACGCTGGAGCCCCTGGCCCATTCAACGTCGAAGGACAACCTCGTCCCATCCATCTCCCCTGGGCCCCCAGATCGTGTCTTCGAAATGAGGTCGCTGAAGATGTACCCGGGACCCGAATCGTAATTGGCGGAACCACAGGAACCCTCAGCGGAATTCGGCGGGGCAGAGACATCTATCCTCATTGAGGGAGCTCGAGAACCATCGGTTGCGTTGTCTAATTCAAAAGGCAGCCGACCCACTTCTTGGCCTGCCTCATCCCGAAGGACAATCTCGCAGGACACGTTTCCCGGATAGCGACCGGATGCCCACGTAACTCCGAATGATACGTCCGCTGTCTTGGAATCGCGTCCAACATGAATTCTCGGGTCATCGTAGGGATAGGTAATCTCGAATGAACGAAGGAGATAACCAGGTTCTGCTGCAGACGCTGGAGCGAGGTCGCCGCTGCCCCGTAGGACTAGGGCCATAACAATGCCAAAGACGCCGCAGCCCAGAATAACCATTGTGGCCTTCCAAGTGGTCCTTGCCGGACTAGTTAAGTTCACAACCACCCCCCTGCGTGTCCCCATTGTCCCGGCGGCAAGTGTCGAGTCCCCCGTCGTCTCCTGCGCTGACATCTGCGCCATCACCGTCTAGCGTGATAACGAAATCGTTGTTACCATTTCCGCCCCGCATCTCATCCACGTCACTCTCCGCTACATCCTCGACGAAATCCGTATTGTCCTGTCCGGAGGCAAAATCATTTCCGTTCCCTCCCACTAGCTCCGCGCAGTACCCCATAATGGAGCAGAAGTCAAAATGGTCATCGCCGCTTCCACCCCAAAGAGTGTCGTGACCGCTAGCGCCATGGACATGATCCGCACCCTCGTTACCAAGGAGTTCATCCGCACAGGTGTAACCTAGAATCTGGTCCCGCCCCCCTTGCCCGGAGATGTGATCT
This sequence comes from Actinomycetota bacterium, assembly GCA_013695055.1. Taxonomy (GTDB): domain Bacteria; phylum Actinomycetota; class CADDZG01; order CADDZG01; family WHSQ01; genus JACDBF01. The sequence goes on along the minus strand of JACDBF010000054.1, from coordinate 1,636 downwards.
TCATGATCATGAGAGCTGTCCCCGCCGCCATCCCCTTCCAAGATATTGTCGTTGCCGTTTCCCGTGATACTTGAGACACTTAGGCAACCAAGGTGTGCATCCGCGGATCCCTCTAGCGCAAGCGTCCCATAGAACGCTAGGGAAAAGACCGCCGCCGCGAAAATCCGAAGGCTTTTCGACCCGGCCAATTCCCATCCCCTCGTATCCGATTGGAACCTCACGGAGGCGGCTGTCACAACCCGCCGCTGCTCATCCTGAGCCCATCAGGAGCAAGCACTGTCTAGCTGCCCAGCTTCCAACCGACCCTAGGGCCAATTATGACACGAGATGACAGGTGAACCGCCCCGGGTTTGGTGGAGGCTCCTGATGTTGGGAGGATGGGGCCATGCCAATCAGACACAGGGTACCCGCCTGAGATCCGGGGAACGTGCCGTACGGCTCGTCTTCGAACACGAGCACGAGCACCCCTCGCAGTGGAGGGCGATCTGCTCGATCGCCGAGAAGTCAGACCTCAACCGAGAGACCCTCCGCCAATGGGTCCGCCAGGCCGGGCGCGACGAGGGCTGCCATCCCGGCCTCAGCAGCGAAGAGCGTGACCGGCTGCGCGGCCTCGAAAAGGAGAATAAGGAGCTGCGCCGCGCCAACGAGATCCTCAAGGCCGCGGCGGCTTTCTTCGGGGCGGAGCTCGACCGCCGACCGGGGAAATGATCGAGTTCATCGACGAACACAAGATGCGCTGGGGAGTCGAGCCGATCTGCAAGGAGCTGCCGATCGCCCCTGCCACCTACTACGCAGCCGGAAAGCGCGTGCCGTCGGACCGCACTCTGCGTGACGAATACCTCAAGGGCGAGATCCAGCGCGTCTACGACGACAACTTCAGGGTCTACGGCGCCGACAAGGTGTGGGCCGAGCTCAACCGCGAGGACATCAAGGTCGCCCGCTGCAGCGTCGAGCGGTTGATGCGCCAGATGGGCATCCAGGGCGCCAGAAGAGGCGGCAAACACCGCACCACGATCCCCAGGGACGACCCCGCCGCTCGTCCCTCAGACCTCGTTGAGCGGACCTTCAGCGCGTCGGAGCCCAACCGGCTGTGGTTGGCCGACCTCACCTACGTGCGCACCTGGTCGGGATTTGTATACGTCTCTTTCATCATCGACTGTTTCTCTCGCCGGATCGTGGGATGGCAAGCATCGCGTTCGCTTAGAACAGATCTCTGTCTGGACGCGCTCGAGCAAGCGATCTGGGCGCGCAAGGACGACGGCCTTGACGGGCTGGTGCATCACTCCGACCGCGGGGTGCAATACCTGTCGATCCGCTACAGCGAACGCGTCTCCGATGCCGGCGGCGTCCAAAGCGTCGGCAGCCGCGGGGATTCGTATGACAACGCCCTCGCCGAGTCGGTGGATTGGGCTCTACAAGACCGAGCTGGTCCGCAAGAAAGGACCGTGGCGCCGTCTCGACGACGTCGAGTTCGGGACGCTGGAGTGGGTCGACTGGTGGAACGACCGCCGGTTGCTGGGTCCGATCGGGATGATTTCCCCGGCCGAAGCAGAGGCCGCGTATTACAGTCAAGCAGCTCCGGTCACCGGGACCGGGACTCAAGAAACCGAGTCTCTATGAAACCCGGGGCGGTTCA
>JACDBF010000007.1 GCA_013695055.1 Actinomycetota bacterium | reverse complement strand
CCAGCCTGCCGGAACCATCTCGTCCCGACCGCCGATGAAATGCCGGCCTCGACCGCGGCTTCCTCGCTCGACGGGCCGCGGGCGATCGCCTGCCAGAACCGGAGTCGATCCTCTCGCCGCGCGGTCGACGGCCGACCTGGCGACCACATGTGGCCACGCATCGCCCGGATCTCCTGCCGCCGCTTGCCGACACCCATCGCGAAACACCTCCATCTCTGAGGTGTTGCGACGACCACTTGAATCCGCCCAATACCTGTCGATCCACTACACGGAACGCGTCTCCGATGCTGGCGCCGTGCAAAGCGTCGGCAGCCGCGGCGATTCCTATGACAACGCCCTCGCCGAGTCGGTGATCGGTCTCTACAAGACCGAGCTGATCCGCAACAAGGGATCGTGGCGCGGCTTGGACGACGTCGAGTTCGGAACGCTCGAGTGGGTCGACTGGTGGAACAACGCAGGCTGTTGGGACCGATCGGCATGATTTCCCCGGCCGAGGCAGAGGCCGCGTACTACAGTCAAGCAGCTCCGGTCAAAGGGACCGGGACTCAAGGAACCGAGTCTCTATGAATCCCGGGGCGGTTCAGGCCGACGGTTTGTAACCAGGCGAACGGGTAGCTGTTCGCTTCGCGACTACCCTCTGACCTAGGCCTTGAAAGCATTTCGACTAAACGTGCAAAAGCGGCCGAAGCGAGGAGGGCGAGATGAGCAGACCCAGGCTTGTGACAACGGTAGTCATAGGAGCGGTCATTCTCAGTGAGTGGGCGCTCCCCGCTCACGCGGCCGTGAGATGCCATGAAAGAGTAGGCACGATCATTGGAACCGCTGGCAACGACATCCTCCGAGGCACGCGCCGCGCCGACGTCATCATCGCCCGAGGCGGGGACGACACCATCAGAGGGTTCGCCGGCAAGGACCGAATCTGTGCCGGTCGGGGTAGCGACGTAATCCGCGGCGGGGGGGCTCGAGATCGTATTACCGGGTTCACGGGTTATGACAAGGCTTATGGCGCACACGGTAACGATCTTCTTGCGGGCGGCCAGGGTTATTACATCGACAGGCTCTTCGGCGGGGACGGCGACGACCAGATGGCGGACTCGGGCTCGAGCTACGACATCCTCCACGGCGGTAACGGCGACGATCTACTGAATGCCGGCGCGGGTAAGTCCGACAATCTTTTCGGTGGCTCAGGCAACGACACGCTCCGAGGTGGGCCGGGATATAGCGACCACCTCTCCGGCGGGGCCGGCAGTGACACCCTCCGTGGTGGAGGCGGGTACGCCGACTGGCTGGAGCCGGGGCCCGGCATCGACTTCCTACACGGCGGTCCCCGCCGAGACGCTGCAGTCTATATAAACGCGGATGGCCCAGTCGCCGTTAGCCTCCAAGCGGGCACGGCAACGGGGTGGGGGACGGATTCTCTGACCGGTCTAGAGGACATTTATGGCTCTCGGTTTAGCGACACGCTCAAGGGGGACGCGGGACCGAACTTCATCGCCGACGGCGAAGGCTCTTCCGGTGCGGACACTATTCTCGGTCTCGACGGCGGTGACGTTATTTTCGGTGGTGCGGGAAATGACGCTCTCGACGGGGGGCTCGGCAACGACTCTCTCGATGGTTACCTTGGCGACGATTCCCTTGACGGGGGTCCCGGCAATGACATTTTAGACGGGGGGGAAGGAACGGACGCCTGCATAAACGGCGAGAGCAATCAGGCCTGCGAGTGAAACTTGGGCGGGCGGGAGTAATGGAACTGAGTCCCGCTCCCCGAATGACCCTACTTTGACGTAGGGGACGCTAGCAAGGGGTTAAGACGGGGCGTCGGATTACCGGGCTGAGTCGATACTTACTTCGTGACGCGACCCAAGACCAACTCCGAGGGCTACACGAACTGCGGCCGCTCACCAGCCGTCGCCAAGGGGCTTTGTAAAGCTTGCCACGAGTATCGACGGCGTACTGGCAGAGACCGTTTCTCCCAACGGATGGCGGGACGCAAGCCCCATCGGATGAACGCGTGCTGATCCCCACGGCGGAAGCAGCAAGACAGTTAGCTGTTGACACGGCCAAAAGTGCGGCTCTTGATTGAGCGCGGCCACCTGGAGTCATTCCGCATCGCTGGGCGCCACCGCTATTTTGTCGACCAGCTCGAGGTCGACGCGCTCAAGGTCATCTCCGAAGAGCAACCATGAGCCAACGATGCTCGGTCCGTGGCTGCTATAGGGAAGCGTGGAACCGGGGCATGTGCGTCATGCACTACTTCCGATGGCGTCGGCACGGAGAGCAGCCGGCAGCCTCGAGGGGAGGGCGAGGTCGGCCCCGGACTAACTTCGGCACCTGTTCCGTCGACGGCTGCGAATCACTAGCCGTCAAGCGCGGGTGGTGCGACAAACACTATGAACGCTGGCGGCAACATGGCGACCCCGCCCCCACGTTATTGGGCTAGGCAGCCCGAGATCTGATCGTTGGGATCGGTGGTGCACTCGTCGGTCTGGGAGCCGCCGTCGACTGAGTCGACTACGCCGATGGCCCGGCATCCGAGTCCCGAATCACATACGCGTAAGGTATGAGGGCCCCGTCATGCCCAAGTGTTGGCGAATGTTCCTTGAGCCGATCAGCTCCCCAGGAGGTCGGCTACCAACATACTCATTTTTGCCGATGTCCCGGGAACGTAAGGCGTCGCGACATGGGCCGGCCAGCGAGATGTGGGAACAGGGATAGGCCGCGCCTGCGCTCACGCCTCCAAAGAGCGCGTCAGAACCTCAACTACGGTTCTCCCTAGCTCGGCAACAGATTCACACGCCTGAATGGCGGCGTCATGCGCATCAAGGGCCTCGTCCACTTCCTGCTGTGCGAAATCCCGGAAGCCTGCCATCGAGTCCTTGAAGCTGCGCGTAGCGGTGCCTGCTCCCACAGCGCTACCAACGAGACTCTGGAATGACTCGCGGATATCCAAGACCATTTCGCGGTCTATGTGCACAGCCTCGTCCCAGACGTCTTGAACACCCGTCCACATCCGCGCCGCGTCATCGGTGGCCTTCACCACTTGTCGGGTGCCGGAGTTCATCGAGACTGCGAACTGCCGAATTTCCGGACGAGCACTAGCTATCGCCCTCTCGGTGCCCCTGCGTGCCGAAGCACCACCAACACTGAGGATGGGTTGTAGCTCCGCGGTCAAGGCGTCCGCTACCCGTGTCCACCTACCTGTCGCAGACGTCCAACCCCCTATCTCTCGAGCGATCCGCATTCCAGCTGCGCGAAACTCAGACACGAAATTCCGGGCGGCTTCTTCGTCCACAAAGTCCCTCTTACTACTCCAGTCATGGCATACACGGAATTATTGCTGATACGAGCCGGAGAACCTTAGTGTCGCCGAATGACACGCCTGTGAGATAACAATCCATCCTCATGCCCAAGTATTTGGCAAATGTCCTTTGAGCGGTCCCAGTGGAGTCCACTAGATCGGGGGAACTCCAGATAGCTGACGTACTCGACACAGAATGTGCGGTAGTCATCGGGAAGGGAGAGTTGATAGGAGCGCTCCATTCGGTCCAGGTCGTCATAGCTTGCGCGGTCGCCTGGAGCGGAGCAGCGAACATCGGCCACCCCGGCTGCCGATCTGTACGCGGGGCGCTCGGCGATGTCCGGAGGTTCGCTAACCTCGTCGCCGCTGACCCTGGAGAAAGTTCTTCATGCGCCATCCCGATGGATCGACTGGTCCACCGCAGGGGGACCAACTAGTTCCGGTCGAATCCCTCCGGGCGGTTGTAGGTCACGGAGCCGATCACTACATCTACCTCCAATCTCCAGACCGTCATGCTCTCCGGAGTACCTCTGACCTAGGTGTCGCGGAGCGCGGGCTCTTGGGCCAATCATCTCTGAGTCACCTCATTGCCTTTGGCCTTGAGTCGTTCTTTGTCTCTCCTGTCTTGGACTGCGGAAGCAGCCCACCACAGACCCAGAACTGCCACCAGCAAAATGATCGCCTGCCACCCCGTGAGGTCAAACGTCCATGGTCCCGCCCTCGACAGGACGGTCGCAAGCATCATGCCCACACCCAGCAACAGAACCGCGATTAATAGTCGTCCGGGGCGAGACGCACCATAGAACAACAACGCCGTGGCTGCAAGAAGAATGACGGTGGCTCCGAACCGTCCGATGCTGAGCCATTCCTTATTCTCCACCGCCACATACGCGCTCAGGGCGATAATCGTTAGCGTCAGCGCCAACCACCACTTTCGTGACCGAACGATTGTCAACGCGAGCAGGCGGAGGAGGCGTAGCAGTCCTCCGATCGGTTTCAAGAGACCAATGCGGAGTCTTCCGGGAAACGCGTTCCAGGCGACAACCGTTAGATCCGCAGTAACCTTCGTAAAGCGATCCTTTCCGACCTCATCGCGGATGGTCTCCCGCCCCACCGCGTACTCACCCAGCAATCGCTTCATTGCTTCCGGCTCACGCAGAGGATCGAGACCCATGGCACGAATGGCCATGAACGAGCGCGCAAGCGGTTCCCGCTTCTGTCGCTCCTTGTCGCCTTCAACGCATTTGCGCACGGCACGGAGCATTCTCTTGGACCATCCCGGCGATCCGCCGGTCGAACCTTCCTCGAAACCGGCAGTGGGGTCCGGCGAACCCGCCTGGTCGGTGATTGGCTCCTCAAAGTTGCCCTCGGACAGGTCCTGCGTCATGGCGGCCTGCACAACGTCTTTGAGCTCGACGACGAGCAGTTCCCAATGCCTGCGCGTCGTCAGCACCCTCTTCGTATTGGTGAGTTCAACTGTTTCGGGATCGGACGCTTCGAACAATGCGTCCGCCTCAATCGTGATCTCTTCAAGCGAGTCCCTCCACAGCTTATCGAAGTGAGCCTGCCAGCTGCGTTGCTGATCGGCCGTGAGTTCCAGACTGGGGTCGAGCGGCGCCGTGACGCACTCTTTCAGCATGACGATGAACGCCTCCTTGGCGTCACGTCCATTTCCGGAAATGTGCTTGCGGATGGCCGATGGACGGATCAACAGGTCGATCAGACTGGTAGCGGCGTCAACTCGCCCCCACATCCAATCGTTCGCTCTCCACGAGGTTTTATAGAAGGCCGAGAAGTTGTTGAGTTCGTTTCCAGCGAGCTTATCCCGCACGGTGAGCTTGCGTCCAGGAAAAAACCACCCAAGAGGAGTTTCGTTCGTACCGGCGATTCTGAGGAAGTGGATGTACTGACGTCCCGTTACGGCCATCATGTCGAGGGGGAAAGAGAGGATCTCGGACGCCGACAGGAACCGCACGACCGCCTCGCGCCGCTTTTCGTCTGGGCTTGCGTCAGCGATCTTCGCGAGCACGCGGCGCAGGAGTCGGGCCTCGTCTTCGACGTTGCGCGATGCGTCGGAATCAGTTAACTCCTCTGCGACCTCGGGCGGAGTAGCCTCTGTAGCGGGTGGCTCCAACCTCTTCATTAAACTCGAGATCCGCTCCACGCAGCCGATCAGCTGGATCCAAAGGCGCTTCACGAGGTCGCGATCGCCTCCAGACTCGCCCAACACCTTTTTGAGCTCCTGCCGCAGGTACCTGAAGGTCTTCCTCAACTCTTCTGGGAGCTTCCCGAGTTGTCCCTCTTGTGATTCATCCCAATAGGAACGGAGAAACTCATCGCGGGCACGGAGCGCCGCTTCTGCCCAATCCTTCGTTGCCTGAGGGGATACGAGACACGCGTACACCGGCCAGAAGAGGTCGCTCATGTGGTGCAATAACTCGACGACAACGCGAACCGAGTAGAGTTCGCACTTCGCCTTTATCAAATCAGATGAGATCGGTCCGCTGGCTTCCTGCGCCTGCATCGACCTGAGGAACCCGATGAGCATGTCAATGGCTCTCTTCAGCGCGGGCACGCCGAGCTTTCTTATCTCGTCGACATTGGGAGTTGGTCCCTCACCCGGCCAGGCAGGCGGATCCTCCAGCGCACTGGCGATGCAATCCTGGAGCCGGAAAGTGTTTGCCTGGGACCATTCGTTCATGCTCCCAAGGTTTCCAAGTGGCGTGCGAAAGGCATTGTCAGTGAAGGGATCCTCGCCAAGAGCACCCACTGGATCCTCCAACAAGTATCGGATCCGAGCTGCCGCGGCCCGAGCTCTCAGCCAAACGTATTCCGGGTACCGCCGACCCGCTTCGCGGATCAGCTCCTCAGTACTGATTTTCACGAGCCGATTGAGAAGTGCGCTCCTCAAGGACCGATTGCGGAGGGCGGAGTCGTTGTGCTGCCTCAGTATCGAGATGTCATCCAGCAGCGATTCCCGGCCAGCAGCTGTCTGAAAAGAGGCAAGGGTTGTCCTCAGGGCATTGGGCCGTGAGCCTAGCTCGGCGCCTATTCCCTTTCCTGGCGGCGACCCCGAAGTTACTTCCGGGCTCGGGTGAAGAAAGAGCAGCCACCGCTCGGTCGGTCCATCTGCACTCGCAGCAGCAATCGATCCTATGGCTCGACCTACGGGAATGTTGTCGAGAACGCCACCATCCATCACATATTGCTTGCTTCGCAGGGCGTCGCTGAAGATCGCGAACATGTTGGTGGGGTTGTCCGCACCAGGGCGGTTTCCTAGTAGCTTCGGTCGTTCCACACAAATAGTCGCGGGTTCAAAGGCGCCGGGAAACGATGATGAAGAGCGAGCTGCCAACGCAAGTCTATATGCAGTCGCGATTCGCTTCTCTTTATCCGTGGAGGTGCCGCTAAAGTCGGTCCCATAAGGTCCGCAGCGGAAGTGAAAGACCGCTGACTGGCTCTTTTCGACATAGCGAGTCGCCCAGTCGTCATACACCAGCACATCGGACCCCTGCACCAGCGTCGTGGCGAGCCACAGATCTAATCTTTTCTCTTCCTTCTCGGATGGCGGGCTCTGGAGCTGGGTGGCTTGCGTCATCGCGGCTAGCGTTTCGTTCAATCGTCGCAAGAAGTATTCGTCGCCCATCAGGATTGAGTCGGGCTCGCTTTCGGACGGCTTACGCATCAGCCCTTCGATGTCGGCAACACTAAGCCAAACCGTCTTCATTGCATCGAAGTCGACGCCATACATCAAGGTTGTGCTGAGCAGCGCGCCATTGAGACCTCCAGCGCTCGCACCCGATATGACATCTATCGTTACGCTGGAGTAACCGGCGGCCCTCAAGAGCTTTCGATACATGCCGACGGTCTTGGTGCCGGCCGCGTTTGTTTCCCCAGAGACGCTCAGCCTAAGTGCGTTTATCTCGGCGCACGCGCCCCCGATCCAAACGGCGAGGCTGACTCCGCCCCGCATGGCCAAGGCCAATCGCAGCTCATGATCCGCTGTGGTCGTTGATGTGGATGGTTTCGGCGGTTTGAGTTGAGACATCAAGTCGCTCTTTTCCTCACTCCTGCTGAGTCACGTACTGGAGCTAAGGACCATTATAGAGACGCAGCCAGCCCGATCCTAGGGAGGCCTTCGCAAGCCGGTCGAGGGGTGCAGCGACCCGCTCCCCAATCCGAGGTCACTCCGGCAGTCCCACTGGCGACGCGTCTCGCGGTTGTACGGATATGGAAGGGGCGACTTTCTACTGACGAACCAACCAGCCAGCGTAGATCGCAGCAAGGCTCTTCCGGGGGGAACCATTCTTGCCTTTGTTGCAGAGATTGGGCTGAGCGGGCACACTGCCCCGCCAATGTGTTTCTGGACTTCATTCGGCCTCCTCATTTCACCCTTCTCGCCCTGCCGAACAGGGGATAGGAGGTGGTCGGTGCTTCACCAACTCCCAATGGAACGTCCAGCACTTCCTCTTTGGCGACAGAAAGCACGAAGTTGCTCACTAACCGAGGATCCGATCGCGGCGCACCTCCAAAAACTTCGTCACCCCCGGGATGGCGCCTGACCCCATGAAGTCGATACAGGCCTGGTTGAGGATGTCCGGGCCCGCGTATCGCACGACAAGAGATTCAAGGAGAAGACACGTGGAAGAAACCGATCGCACAAGGCTTGAATGGAAGTCCTCATGCCATTGGTCACCGACAGCAGACATCACGTAGCTACTGACGTCATGGTAGTTCGATCGGATACGCAGGCGCGAGAAGAACTCAAACAGACTCGTCGGCGGAAGTTTAAGCGCCTCTGCTCGCTTCTCATGAGCAAACATGTTTGTGCGGCTCTTCCGCCGTTTCCACTCCTTGAATCGTCTCTCGAGTCGTTTCTCCCTAGTGGTTTCAAGCATCTTGCAGAACCGAGGCCAAAACAGAGAAATTTGAGGATTTGAAAGCAGCTCAACGTGAACATCGGGATCCGCATCGACAGGGAGGTTGACGAAAGCCCGCTCCCCGATCGGTGGGCATCCTACGGCCATGACGCACCAGGGTGCCGGGAGCAGCCTCGGTACCACAGTCGAACTGATCGTATTCAAGGAAGCTGTGTGGTCCTCGGGCGGGTTAGCCAAGCCCATGGCAGCAAACAAAGCGTGGCTTGACATGTACATGGCGTAATAGGCATGCACAGGTGCCCACACATTTGAGTAGCGAAGGAAGGCAGCTTTTGCTTCATAACCGGTCCGTAGCTGAACTTCCGCCCCCCAAGCGAGCCAGAGTCGCCGCTTGATGCCGGCAGCATCAACTTGACCGCGCCTCTGAACCCGGCCGTACCCTGGCAGCTGCCTCTGGGCCTCGAGAAGCCTTTCGAAAAACGTGAAGCCAGAGCCGGCAAAATTATGCGAGATGAATAGGGCGATATTGGCTAGGTAGTACATCATCACCTGGAAGCGGCGTGCCTGCTCTTCCTCTTCTGGCGTGGGAGACCCAGGTAGAACGATCGGCACTCAATTAACCTAGCTCACACATAGCCTCTGGCGCGTGGGCGGCACGTCCCGCCTGTCGCCGAGGGACCCGGTCTCGTGACCTGTGCCACCAAGTCCCACGACTTCCCAAGGGCCGACGCCCTCGAGGAGGCCTTGAGAGATTTCCGGCGTTCTGAGTGAAATCCTCGTCGCATTGGCCACCACCAGTCATGATCGAGTCCCAGCCGATCGCTCCCGTCCCAAACGCCATTCGCAGGCCGGCGCGATGAAGGGTCTCCGCGGCATTGAGAAGCATTAACCATCCATCGGGGTCTTCGGAACGTTCGGTCGATGAACTTTTCGCTAGTGCGCATAGAAGCTTCGTGGGAAGCGGGCCGCCTATCCCATTTCATACGACGTGATTCCCGGCCTCCTTTTGGGCTACCCAATAAGGAAAGCGTTCGACAAGAAAGGCCTGATGGCTTCCTTCAATCATGGGGTTCGCCTTCACCGCCGCCTCTTTGTTTGCAATGCCGTCGCCAGTTCGATGGTCTCCCTATTCGAGGGACCCGCGATGAAAGCATCGGGCCTGTAACTACATGCCCGTGAGATAACAGGTCACCAAGATGCCCAAGAGTTGGCGAATGTTACCGGAGTGCTCCAAGCAGGAAGGGGTACTGACCCCCGACGCTCGTCCCCTGGGACGGCGCTCCAAGTCGAACCACCTTCGACGGTAATGAGTCCCCCGCCAAGTTCGAAGGTCACGTCGCATTCGAAAGTTGCGACATGCGCGGTGAAGTCGGCGGTCGTTTCAACACAGTCACCTCGAGAAACGCTCGAGACCGAGCTGTTGTGGCAGCATGTCTTTCGGACTCGCAACAAAGCGAGGCTCGCGATTTTCGACTTCGTCGAGGCCTTCTACAACTGCGAGAGGCTTCACTCTTCAATCGTCAGCTATCGCCGGTTGAATTTGAAAGGAGATTCCACGAGAGAATCAGCTTGTGCCAGCACGAAGGAGTCCACTAGATCGGGGGAACTCCACGCATTAGAACACTAGGTGGAACACCGGCCAGCAGTCCTGCCAAGATCGCTTGAGATGCGAGCGCGGCCGTAGCATCAAATGAGTCAACACGCGAGCGGAGGACACATGGCTGAACTGCCCCGGGGGACCGTCACCCTTGTCTTCACCGACATCGAGAGTTCGACGCGCCTGCTCGAGTCCCTGGGTGACCGCTACGGCGAGGTGCTGGCGGAGCACCGCAGGGTTCTGCGGAAGGCGTTCACGGCTCTTGGCGGGGTAGAGGTAGATACCCAGGGAGACGCCTTGTTCTACGCCTTCTCCCGAACCCAGGACGCAGTAACCGATGCGGTGGCGGCGCAGCGGGCGCTAGGTTCCTACGAGTTCGGTGACGGCGTCAACCTGAGGGTACGCATGGGGATCCACACCGGCGAGCCGGCCGTGTCCGCGGAGGGCTACGTGGGACAAGACGTGCACTTGGGCGCCCGCATCTGCGCGGCCGCGTGGGGCGGCCAGATCGTGGTCTCCTTCTCGACCCGGCCCTCGTCTCTTCCGGACTGCAAGACGTGACCCTGCGTCCCTTGGGCGACCACCCCCTGGTCACTTGCGCGACGAAGAGCGTCTGGAACGGGTGAAGTCTGTGAGTAACGAAGCCTTCGATGCTGTCGCCTGGGAAGCGATCGGTCTGGTGATCGACGCGATGGGCGAGGACTCAATGTCGACCTGGGACTCCAACGCGACGCCCCGATTGAGGGTTGGCACGAGCGTAAAAGGTCGAATCGAGGAAAGGTTCGGTCTTGAGCCGCTGGAGTCGTTCCATCCAGCCTCCTTCGAGGACCGGGACGGCAGCCTCAACCTTCCGTTCCAGGCCGCAGAGTGCATCGCGATGCACATGGCCGAGAAGGAACCGCAGCCAGTCCTTCTCTTCATCCAGCAGGACGAAGAGGAATGGCTCGTCGCGGATACGAGCCCGGGATGCGCCACCGTCACGAAATCCTCCGACGTCGGCAACCGGCTTTCGCCCTAGCACGACAGTGGGCGGGTCTGCAAAGCGAAGCCGAACTGTTGACGCGAGAAATCGACCGCTTGCGGGGCATTATGGTTCAAGCAATTTGGACGCTTAAGCAGAACGGCGCCGAGTATGAAGCCAGACGGTTGGAACGGGCTCTCCAGGGGCGCTAGCTATTCCCCTCCCCCATAGCCAACATCTCAGCTAGCAGTTCATCGGGGGCAAACTTCAACAATTCTTGGCGGTTAGTTCCTGGATAGGCGGCTGAAGTCGATTCGCCCTTAAGCCACTCCTGAAATTCCGCCGGTTCACGCGATTCATTCCACCGTTCCCAGAGTTCGAACTCATTCCAGTACTCCTCCATCGAATCGAAAGACTCGTCGAACTCCAGATCCACGCGACCCGTGTGAAAGGCGTAGCGCTGGTGGAGATAAGCCCAACCTTCGTGAGTCAGGCAAGCAACGCGCGAGTCCTCTAGATATTTGTAGTGCACGCTGCCCACTCGACGAAAATCGACGACGTAATCCTCGTTCTCGCTGAGTAGTGGAAGAGGAAACAAGTACGAAAAACCTGCCCAAGGAGCATCGAACGAGCGGTCTCCACAGGCCTGGGCCTTGGGTCGAACTTCCGCAATGGTGAGACAAGTAGCAGGTCGTCCCCCACCGTAGATGGCACACGGATGACCCAACAACATCACGGTTTTCTGCGGCGCCTTGGCCGCCGATTGCTCGAAGGGATCCTTGTGTTTGGGAACCCAGGCTAGGGGAACGCCGCGGAAGATGTCTCCGGGCGCGAGTGGTCGGCGCGGACGAACGTGCGGTTCATCTGCCTTCTCAAAATATATGCTTGGGTCGAGCAAGAGAACACCTATTCATCGTCGTCCACGTCAGAAAGATCGTCCAAGTCCTCGGCCTGGAGACGAGTGCGTCGGGAGTTCGCACGGGTACTACGCTCCACTCGCAGAACGACCTCTCCGTCTCGACGATAAGTGCGAGACAGCTTCTGACTAGGTATTTCGACACCCAAATCCCACACGACGCCGATACGGGCCTGTTTGAGCAGGTCATATGGAGTGAGGGCGCTCCCCTGATCAACCGGTGACAGCAGCCAAGATCGGACGTCGGGGACGCGGTCCTTCAGGTCTCTCAACAGATGACGAAGGGCTAGCAACCGTCTCACGTCTGCTGCGGCCGGCGTACTTCGGCCTGAAATCCAACGCTGGTAACTCTCTCGGGCAACCGGAAAAATGTCACCCACCGCTTCAGAGGTGAGACCGGAAAGCTCACGAACTTCACGAGCCACGTCTGCAGGAGAGCCAGGGAGGGGCGAAGCTTCCTCAGTCGCTTCGCCCATCCGTGAATCGACGCCTTGCGCCCTATCAATAAGCGTTCGCCAGACCGCATTCGAAGAATCCAAGATCGCGTCGACTGTGTCGTAGACATCCTGGGTGAACGAGCTAAGGACGGCAGTCGGCGCTTGCCAGACGAGGCGGTTGCCGTCAAATGATTCATACAAGCGACATGTGTAGCGATAACCGCGCTCGATAACTGGCTTAGTTATCGCATGAACCGTCAGCAAAACCGAACCAGGCGACATCCATGGACCCTTCGCATAGGTCCCCATGAAATAAGTAGCATCTTGGAAGGTTCCCTGCGAGCGATAACCGCGCGGTCCCTTCGACGTAAGCGTCGGATCCAAGATAGGAATAGCGATTCCTATGGACTTCTGAGTAGTGCCCTCGACACCAGGCACCATGACATACGTGTCGGTCATTGAGTAACGCCCTCACTCGCGTTTGCAGACTGGAGCGCTGCCAGATAGTCCTCGCTTAGGCACCAGCAGAAGAAGTCGAACAGCACTTCATGAAAACGATCAAATCGACCGAGAACCTCGTCTACCGAGATGGCAGTTGTCTGTTCCTGTGTGAAGTAGTCGAAGTCGAGCAGGTAACC
>JACDBF010000431.1 GCA_013695055.1 Actinomycetota bacterium | reverse complement strand
TGTATGACTTGATCAACTGGGACTATCGAGAGGGCGAAGGGCCGGTGGAGGACTACATCGAGCCGATGGGGTTGTTCTCTCTGTGCATGGACGACGCCCACGAGCTGCGGCGAGATCCCCTCCCCGTCGCGTCCCACATGCGTCGCCTCATCGAGAAGGGCGAACCTTCCGGCGCAGGATCGACGGTGGCGCGGCGGTGACCGCGACGATGAGGGCCGCCGTGTTCGTGGGAAGCGGCAAGATCGAGGTCCAGGAGCGCCCCGTACCGCAGCCGGCCGCGGACGAAGTCTTGGTCAAAGTCGATTCCTGCGCCCTCTGCGGCACCGACCGGCGCGGCTTCTTCGAGGGCTCCGACGTGACACCCGGTCACGAGACTTCGGGAACCGTCGTTTTATGCCAAATCCGGCTCTTCCATATTGCATCGCGGAGTAGTACAGGACATAACGGTCGCCGATCCGGCTTATGTGCGGCGCCCACGTATCGGTGGTCACCCACTTGGGGAGCTTGGGGAGGGCGTCTCCGACGAAGCTCCACTCGACCAGGTCTTTCGATCTCAGGATCGGGAGATTGGTGAACTCCGACCACTCGCTCTGAGTCGTGTACGCTCAATAGAAGCCGCCTGCATAGATGATCGATGGATCGGGCGCATCGTGACTCATAACCGGGTTCTCGTATGCAGGGGGGCCGAGAACGCGCACGGCCACGAAAGCGCCGGCGACGACGAGGGCAACCGCGGCGGCAATCAGGATCCAGCGTCGCGTCACGAAGACGTCGAGAGAGCGCGCGAACAAGGATCTCTCATTGCAACGCGCTCAAGACAAAGAGATTGCGCTCGGGCTCGCCTTTGTCGATGGCAACCAGGGGGACGAGATCCTCGGTGAGGATCAAGCCTTCCGGTTGCTCCAGCTCCTCCGGAAGCCGCCACAGCGCGGTTGTCCCAAGGCTCGCGCCCGCAGCGCTCACTCGATTCTCGACGCGCGCTATGCAGCGCGATTCATCGCTCAAGAGATAGAGACGATCGTCCGGGCCCACCGCCACATCGGAGACATCGTTGATCCGTTCGTCGGTTTCCTCGTCCAGCTTCCAGGCCTTGAGCAGCTCGAAAGCGGGTCGCTTCCCATGCGGGGTCGGAAACTCTTTGCCGCTCATCAACAGAAGGCCCGGCCCGAGGCCCCGAGCGTCGTCGCCCGCCGGCCCGAACTCCATCAACAATAAAGGGTCCTTTTCCTTGGCGACCAAGACATGACCGTTTGCTAGGAGCACCAGGCCCTCGGCTTGAGTATTGGGTGAATTCGACCACTCGAGGTCCTCGTAGGAATCGAGGCGCAAGTCGATCGTGTCCACGAGCTCGTCGAGCTCGGGATTCAAGATGAAGACCTTCCCAGGGCTCTCTTGAAGAATGAAGACTCTGCCGGTCACGTCGCCGTCGGCCGCCTCCCATTCCGAGCTCTCGGCCGCATCGTCCGAGTCGAGGATGCCTTTGAGATCATGCCTGCGGTAGTCGGGCGTTTCTCCCGGCTCGGGGAGCTTCGCTACCACGATGTCGAAGCTGTTGTCGCCGACCGCAAGCATCTCAGGGATTCGGGCGCCCGACTGAGGACGCTGGCCGAGGCCCGAGATCTCGAGCAAGGGGACATCGAAGACGGCTGTTATCTCAAGGGATCGTGACCCCATAAATTCCTCCCGGGATTGCGTCGCCGCCCGGCGACCGTCCCAGAAAGATAGCAAAGGGGAGTCTCGGCCCCGGAGAGTCAGGCGGGGTCGCGCAGATCGATGAGGCAATTGTGGCAGAGGCCGAGATCGTTGCCGGTCACGGGCAAGTGCTCGGTGCACTTCCAACACGCGCCGTCCAGGAAAACGCGGTCGGACTTGATGATGAGGTCGACGATGGCCTCAGCTCGAGTCAAGGGCCGCGAGCCACCGCCGCCCCCCAGAGAGTCCTCGGTGGTGAGGTCTATGGCGACTCTCTGAACCGGCGTGATGCGCGCACCCAATGCGCTCGAGTCTTCGAGCTCCATACCCGGCATTTAGTGGCCCCCTGCGTCGAGAAATCCTAGCTGTCCTCCCAGATTCTGGATGACTTTGGGGTGCCTGTCCAGATCTGGCTGCGCCCTTGCCTGAAGTTCGTAGCGCGGACGGGGCTGTTCGAATGGCTACAGTTCACACGGCCCCTAAGACGAGCACCGAAAGGACGTGAGCCATATCGAGCTAGACCTCATTTTGGCCGGCCCGATTCTGCGGAGATCAGAGCGGTCCCGGATATGTATCTGGGTGGCGACCAGCTCGAGCTGCGACGTGCGGGCCGAGGTCTTCACCGGCCTCTTGACCGGCGATTTGCAGCGCGTGGGCGGGGGTAAGGCCCGCCCCGTTCGCCTCGGACGAAGGCTCTGGGTCCATCTGATCGAAGCGCTTCCCGACGGACCCTCCGAGGGAGAACAAGGAGAGTTTCCTTCCGACGAGCTCTTGGGTTACGACCTCGAGATCACGGACGACTCCGGGACCAGCCGGCGCCTGGGCGACCTCGGGCTGCTCCGGGGGCCGGACCGCGTGACCTACGACGAGCTTCCGCTCCCGGCGCTCGTCCTGCCTTCCCAGGAGGCCCCGCTCAACGCCTTTCACGGTTCTTGCCGCTTGCTGCATGGCAAGGGAGACGACGCGCTCGTCGCTGCCGACGAAGCTGTGTCGGGCTCCGCCCTCGACCCCTCCGAGCGGCCGAGCGCTCTTTTTCTCACCGGGGACCAGATCTATGCGGATGATGTAGCCGGTCCACTTCTCGTTCAAGT
>JACDBF010000420.1 GCA_013695055.1 Actinomycetota bacterium | reverse complement strand
AGCCACAGGCTAAGACATCCCCCCGGCCCGAGTGGGTGTCGGGTGGCGCATACCGCCATCCACGGCCCACTCGGCAGGAAAGCCAAAGGAGAACGGAAAAGTGGCCGGCCCGAACCCGCACGACTTTCTGGATCTAAGCGCCCTCCTGAACGACGAGGAACGCCTGCTGCGCGACACGGTGAGGCGTTTCGCAACCGAACGGATATCACCAGGCATCGGGGGCTGGTTCGAGCGCGCCGAGTTCCCGCGCGCGCTCGTCCCCGAGATCGGCGCGCTGGGGTTGCTCGGCATGCACCTCCAGGGCTACGGCTGCGCGGGGGCCGGAGCGGTGAGCTACGGGCTCGTCTGTCTCGAGCTGGAAGCCGCCGACAGCGGCTTCCGCAGCTTCGTCTCGGTGCAGGGCTCGCTTGCGATGTTCCCGATAAGGACCTACGGCTCGGAGGAGCAGAAAGAGCGCTGGCTCCCGGGCATGGCCGCGGGTGAGATCGTCGGGTGCTTCGGCCTTACCGAGCCCGACTTCGGAAGCGACCCGTCGAGAATGCGCACCAGCGCCCGCCGCGAAGGCTCGGATTGGATCTTGAACGGAGCAAAGAGCTGGATCACAAACGGGGGAATCGCCGACGTCGCCGTAGTCTGGGCCCGCACCGACGATGGGGTCCGCGGCTTTCTCGTGCCGCGGGGAACGAGTGGCTTTTCCACGAGAGACATCCACAACAAGCTCTCGCTGCGCGCCTCGGTCACCTCCGAGCTGATCTTCGACGACTGCCGGCTCCCTGCCGGCGCCATGCTTCCAGGCGTCTCGGGCCTGAAGGGTCCGCTGAGCTGCCTCAGCGAAGCGCGCTACGGGATCATCTGGGGGGCTATGGGCGCGGCGCGCGCGTGCTACGAGTGCGCGCTCGAGTACTCGAAAACGAGAGAGCAGTTCGACAAGCCGATAGCCGCCTTCCAGATGACCCAGCAGAAGCTCGTCGACATGATGATCGAGATCCAAAAAGGCACATTGCTCGCAATTCACCTCGGGCGCCTGAAGGAGGCGGGCCGGCTGTCGCCTCAGCAGGTGAGCTTTGGAAAGCTCAACAACGTGCGCCACGCGCTGAGCATCGCTAGAGAGGCCCGGACGATCCTGGGGGCCAACGGCATCACGCTCGAGTACCCGGTCATCCGGCACATGAACAACCTCGAGTCGGTACTCACCTACGAGGGCACCAGCGAGATTCACACCTTGCTCCTCGGCCAGGCGATCACCGGCCACTCGGCTTTCCAGTAGAGCCTCTCGTGAATCTTAAGCCGCTTGACGCGCTGCGCGGCCAGGACATATACAGGGACCGACATCGGCATCGAGAAATTGGGGGCAGCATGAGAAGCTCTAGGAAAGTCGCCTTGCTCGGCGCGCTTGTGATCGTGGCAGGGTTGCTGGCAACTCCTCTGACCGCTCAGGCACAAAGTGCTTTCAGCGTGCGGGTCGGAGGATTTCTCGGCAACAGGGAGGTTCCGGCCGACGGCATGCGCTTCTATGCGCCGGCCATGCGCGTTCACGCCGGCGACACGATCACCTTCAAGCTGAAGGGGTTCCACACGGCGACGCTGATCCCGGCTAATAGCGACGTTGACTCGTGGGCCAGGGACAATGCGGGCGGGGTGGGCAAGCCCTTTTCGCTGATCGCTCCCGACCCCGATGAGACCTCCGGCGACGACCCGCACACCAAGTTCAACAACGCGGCCATCTTCCCATCCGATCAGACGTGCGGCGCGGCCGACAATGCGTGCTCGTACGACGGGACCGACACCCTCAACTCAGGAGCTTTCATCGACACGCCGTCGTTCACGGCCAGCATTGACGCCGGGGTGGGCGACGTAATCTGGGTCGTGTGCCTGATCCATCCCGAGATGCGGCTGCGCATCGAGGTCGTGGCCGGGGGAGCCACCGCGACGACACAGGAGCGGATCGACGCCTACAAGGACAACATGATCGCCGGCGACCGCGACGACGCCGCCGCTCTCGACCACAAGCTGTCGGCTCGAAGCACCAAGCACGTCACGGCGAGCGGGAAGGTAGTCCACGACGCCTACGCGGGCTTCGACGGCCCCGGCTACTCGCTGCTGGCCTTCTACCCGCAGAAGGTGGTCGTCCGCAGGGGACAGAAAGTGCGCTGGCATTTCTCGGGCCTGCGCTACGAGGACCACTCCGTGACCATGCCCTTCAAGCGAGGGATAGCGATCAGCCGAAATGGCGCTATGCCCGTTTGTGATCCCGACGGCGACGCCGGGCCGGGCCCCGACAATCCACCGGAGACTCAGGGGCCGCCGTTCTGCAACGATCCCAGCCAGCTCGAGTTCGACATCTCCCCGGCCTTCCTCTACCCACGGGGCGACGGAGCCCACAAGCGCGGGGATCTCGACAGCTCGGGCGTCGAAGGCGGGGGCATCCATACCGGCAAGAGCCCGTACACGCTCAAGTTCACCAAGACGTCCTCGAAAGACGGATTCAGGTACATGTGCGTGATCCACGGCGGGTTCATGGACGGCTTCGTGAGGGTGAAGCCGCGCTGATCGGCGCCCACCGGTAAAAGGAGTGGCCACGCGGAGGTGGCCCGCCCACACGGGGGCCGCCTTCGGGCCGTTTCGGGCCGTAAGGAGAAGCATGCACCCAGCACGCATCAGAAGATCACTGTTGATCGGATCGGTCGCCGCCGCGGCCCTGCTGGGCTCGCTGCCGACCAGCGCCAAGCTCGGAGGTGTTGCGCTGCAGGCGCCGCAGGCGTGCAGCGCGCCGACGCGCTCGATCGATCTCTTCGCCGAACGGCTCGGCAAGGGCCGGGTCGGCTACGGGCTGACCCCGGGCTCGGCGAGCATCCCCGGGCCCACGCTCGAGATGACCGAAGGCGAATGCCTGGCCGTCACTCTGCGCAACGGCACCACGAAACGCGTGAGCATGCATTCTCACGGCGTCGACTACACGGTCGCGAGCGACGGCACCCGCCTGAACTCGGGATGCGTTCGCCCTGGCGCCGAGCGCACCTACATCTTCGACAGCCACGAGCCGACGACCCGCGCCGACGGGACGATCGATCCCGGAAGCGCCGGCTACTGGCACTACCACGACCATTGCAGAGGCAGCCCGCACGGAACCGCAGGAATCAACGCCGGCCTCTTCGGCGCTCTGATAGTGCGCCGCCAAGGCGACCCTCTGCCCGACCGTGAGCCCTTCGTCGTAGTAATGGGGCCGGGAGCAAAGATCAATCTCAAGCGCGCGCCGCGCACTCCGACTTTCCGGGCCAATATGGGTGAACGAGTCGAGTTCGTAGTTATCGGTCACGGCGACCTGCTGCACACTTTCCATCTTCATGGCCATCGCTGGGTCGACAATCGGACCGGCCTTGCGAGCGCCGGGGGCGACGAAACTCAGATCATCGACAACCGCACTATCGCTGCGGGAGACTCCTTCGGCTTCCAGGTTGTCGCGGGCGAAGGAGTAGGCCCGGGGGCATGGATGTACCACTGCCACATCCAAAACCACTCCGACGCCGGGATGGGGGGCATCTTCTTGGTTGCCGATGCAGCCGGCAACGTGTCCACCGAGACGCAACGCGTGCTCCGCTCGTACAGGCGCGGGCACTCAGGAGCCGGGCAACATCCCCATTCGTTCTAAGGTTTAGAGCTTGATGGAGCGGAGGGGTGACCAGCCGCTCTGCCGGCGCGCTTTCTTCTGCGAACGAACCCGGATCGAATAGCGTTTGCCGTTCACGGGCCGCACCGGCCTGCCGCCTTTGCCGAAAACGCCTTTGGCGGTGCCGGTGTCGGTTCTCCACTTGCGCCACTTACCCGAGCCGACCCGGAACTGGACGTCGAACTTCGAGCCCGTGTTGGTTCGTCCGGTGGCCCACTTCACGCTGAAATTAGCCCCCGACGGCTTGGCGCTGAGCTTGGGCGGGACCTTCACCTTCCCCCTCATTCCGGAGCCGCGATGGTTCAAGCAAAAGTAGGAGAAGGTGCCCGACGAAAACCGGCGAGTGAAGTTGATCGGTCCGGCGGTCGTGGGCCCGGAGCTAAAGAGGTTCTTCTCGGCTTGCACGTTGTGATCGCCGAATGCTCCATTCGCTCTCGTCCAATGCACTTGGTCGTCAACCGCGACGCCGGCGGTCGCCGGCCGAAAGACGTTGTCGTCGACGGCGACATCCCGGGTAGCGGCAGTCGCGTGCGCGCTCGATAACACAAGCGCCACGATCAGCGGTGCGGCCATTCTGTGCAGCAAAGAGCGCTCCTTTCGTTTCCCGGCAGGCCGCACTAGAGAGGCCCCAATCGCCCCGGCGCTGGGGCGAACGGCGACGCGTAATCGGGCACGCTTGCCATCACGTCTTCGATCTCGGCAAAGGCCGTCGCCGAAGCACGCTTCTCCGCGTCGACGATCTGCGGCAAGAGGTGGATGTCCCCGGCGATAGCTAGCCCGGTGATCTCGTCGCGCGCCAGCGCGAACGCGATGGTGGCGTCGATGTAGCGCTGCTCGTCAAAGGGCTCGTACCACGTCGCGTAGCGCTGCTCCTCGCCTTCACGCCACAGGCCTTTCGAGATCGCCTTGATGATGAGGAGCGCTGCGTCCTGACGCTTGATCTCTTCGACGAGCGCCTCGTAATCGCGGCGGTAGGAATCCTTCGAAAAGAGCAAGTAGTTGAGGGGCGTCAGGACCGTCTCGAAAGGGTGCCGGCGCAAGGCCTCGAGGTGGGTCGAGGGGGCGCGATGACCGTGACCGGTGATGCCGATCGCCCCGGCCAAACCCTGTTCCTTGGCCTCTACGGCCGCCTCGAGCGAACCCCCGGGCCCGGTCGCCTTGTCGAGCTCTTCGAGGTCGCCGATGGCGTGCAGCTGAATGAGATCGACTTTGTCCACCTGGAGACGCTCGAGGGAGCTGTGGATCTCACGCGTGGCGGCGTCCTTGGAGCGCTCCCCGGTCTTGGTGGACAGAAAGATGCGGGAGCGGATGTCGTTCATCCACGGCCCCAGCCGCAACTCGGAGTCACCGTAGTCGGCGGCCGTGTCGAAGTGGTTTATGCCGGCGTCCAGCGCGAAGGCGATCGACTCGTCGGCTTCGTCCTGGGTGACTTCGGCAAGCGCCGCTCCGCCGTAGAAGAGAACGGTGCTCATGTGCTCCAGACGACCCAAACGGCGTTTCTCCACGGCCCCTCCTGTCATGAGCTCGACTCAGGCACGTGAATCGTAGAGCACGGGACCGGGGTTGCGGACAAGCGGTTCAGTCTGAAAGCCTGGGTCTGTGAACACCGAAAGGAGCCTCTCGGGTCGGACGGCCGTCGTTACGGGTGTGAGCCGGAGGGCGGGCATCGGCTTCGCCATAGTGAAGCGGCTGAGCGCACTGGGGGCCGGGGTGCTCATCCACTCGTGGACTCCGCACGACCGGGACCAGCCGTGGGGAGCAGATTCCTCAGGCATGGAGCAGCTCCTTGTCGAGCTTTCTTCGGGCGAGGCTGCGGTCGAGCACATAGAGGCCGATCTCCTCGACCCCGAGGCCCCTCTCCGGGTGATAGAGGCCGCCGCATCTCTTGGGCACGTCGACATCCTGATCGCAAACCACGCGCGCAGCTCCGGCTATCCGCTCGAAGAGCTGACCGCAAAGGAGATCGATACCACCATGGCG
>JACDBF010000419.1 GCA_013695055.1 Actinomycetota bacterium | reverse complement strand
GATTCGGTGGGCGTCGAGCGAGTGGATTGGATACTCGTGACCCACATCCATCTCGACCACGCGGGCGGGGCCGGAACGCTGGCGACGCGTTTTCCGGAAGCCACCATCGGAGTACACGAGGTCGGGGCTCCTCATCTGATCGATCCCTCCAAGCTGTGGGCGAGCGCGGCCCGCATCTACGGGGAGCGCATGGATCAACTGTGGGGAGGCATCGACCCGATCGATCCGGCCCGAATTCGCCCGCTGAAGGACGGAGATGTCGTCGATCTCGGGGGCCGGGCGCTGGTTGCCATCGACACTCCGGGTCATGCGTCCCATCACCATGCCTTCTTCGATCCCGAGCGCGGCGACCTCTTCGCGGGCGACGCGCTCGGCGTGCTGGTACCCGATGCGCCGGTGGTTCGGCCCGCCACCCCTCCCCCGGAGTTCGACCTCGAGGCAGCGCTCTCGTCAATCGAGCGAGTGAAGGCGCTGCGGCCGAGCGCCTTGTGGCTCACGCATTACGGCCGCCACGACGCCGCTCGCAACCGCACCGTAGTCCAAACATGCGACGAGGCGAAAACCGCCCTCGAACGCTGGGTAACATGGGCGAGAGCCGCCCGAGCTCAAGGAGATGACGGGAAGCAAGTCGCCCGCCGGATGCGAGCGCTCGTCCGAGAGGACCTCGAGAACGATCTGAGTGACGACGCGATCGCTCGTTTAGAGCAAACGACATCCTACGAGCTCAATGCGTCGGGCCTGGTCCGGTATCTCGACAAGAAGGAGCGGAGGAACGCCTCTGGTTGAGGCGTTCCTCGTTCTCCTGATTGCTCTTGGTTCAGACGTCTTTGTTGCTGCCGGCTCCGATCCGGCGCACGGCGAACGTACGCAGCGCAACTACGGTCACTGCGAGCGCCAGCAGCATCAGCATCAGGTCGGTGCCGGTGAATCCCGCGGACTCAGCGTCGACCGCTCCTGGGCCCTCGGCCGATGCGAGGCCCTCATCGCCTCCATCGACGCTCTGGCCGCCAGAGGGCGCAGCCTCACTCGAGCCCGACCCGCAATCCTCGACCCAGAAGACCTTGTGCTTGGTGTCGGCGCCCTGGGACCCATCCGCGTGCACCGTCAGCTTGATGTGATGGCCTTGAATGGGATGGGCGCTGTAACCCGTGAGATCGAGCGTGTACGTCTCCGAGGCGTCGAGCCCCGCCTGGCTGCCGCCGCCCGAGTTGTCGTCCTCGCCGATGAATACAGTGTCCGAGAGAACGACCTCGCCCGCCGGCTGCGTGGGCGGCTGCGTCGTAAAGATGACGTCGGCGAACAGCTGGCCCTCGTCAAAGCCGTAGAAATCGACCTGGAAGGTGCAGCCGACGTGCGGCTCGTTGTTGGGATGGTCGTCGAAATCGACTCCGTCGATCTTGACCGTCCCGTTGTTGCCGGGCGGATCGGCCAGAGCCGAGGCCGACATCGCGACGAGCGCCGCCATCGCGGTCAGGATCACGAACAGCTTCTTTACACCGACGCGCAGCGTCATTGCGAGGCCCCCATTCAGGAAAATACTGGATTGACCTGCTACTTTTATCCTCTTGCGGACCCCCCGTCAACGGGGTTCGCCCGGCATAATCTCAGCCGTCACCTACCCGGACGGCCCGCTCCGCTGCATCGGTGAGCTCGGGCGCTGCCGCGGCCGCCGCTTCGAACCACTCTCTTGCAAGGGTGAACCGTCCCCTCCGTTCCAGTAGGTCGGCGAGCGCGTACCAGGCTCGAACGTGATGCTCCTGGGCGGTCGTGGGCCGGACGTCGAGGCCTTCGAGGCGGGCGATGGCTTCGTCCAGATGCCCCTGGTCGCCGAGCGCTCCGGCAGCCACGATCGCTCCTTCGTAGTAGACGGGAGGCGGAGCGGTTTGAACGTCGACCTCATCACACAGCTCCAGTGCCTTATCGGGTCGCCCAAGGGCCCGATAGCAGTCAGCCAGCACAGGATTCTGATCGATCGACCCCGAGATGCGGCGGAACGCCGCCAGCTCCTTGGAGGCCTCCCTCCAGTTGCCGGCTCGGTAATGAGCCAGTCCCAGCAGCTCCCGGATCGACTGGGAGCGGAGGGCCATGTGCTTTGCTTGGTCGCCGAGCCGAATCGCCTCTCGGTAGTCCTCGGCGGCAAAGGCCGCGGCGGCGTGTGCAAAGACCTGCACCAACAGCTCCGCTTTGCCCGGCCGCGAGGTTGAGTGCAGCTCGCTCACCACCGCATCGGAGAAATGGACGGGCTCATACTGCTGCGCTTTTGGAGTCTTGCGCGGTTGGCGGCCGGCCTGGCTCCTCGAGCGCTGAGGCATCTTCGATTGTCTGGGTGACGGCTTGTGGGAGGGCACCAAGCGACTCTAGCCTTCGCCCGAGGCCGGGCATGATGTGGTCATGCAATCCATCAACCGGGCCGGGATCGAGGCGGCGCGCGAGCGCATCGCCCCCCACATACGCACGACTCCCACGCTCTCTCTGGAGCGCGGTGCATTCTCCCTCCAGGGGTTCTTGATTCTCAAGCTCGAGCTCATGCAGCACACGGGTTCCTTCAAGGCGCGCGGCGCCTTCAATCGCATCCTCTCCTGTGATGTCGACGGTGCCGGGGTGGTTGCCGCTTCCGGGGGCAACTTCGGCGTGGCGGTCGCCTACGCGGCTGGGCAGCTCGACTTAGCCGCGGAGGTCTTCGTGCCCGATACCTCTTCACCTGTGAAGGTCGAGCGTTTGCACGCCCTCGGAGCAGACGTCCGAGTAGTC
>JACDBF010000408.1 GCA_013695055.1 Actinomycetota bacterium | reverse complement strand
CGGTCTTACAAGCTAGCTCTTTGGAGCCACAGTTCCGCCAACTCATTCTTGAGTCGCAGCGTGATCGGGCCGGACGGCCAGCGACCATTGCCTCGGCAGGAGACTACCGGGACGATCCCCCGGATGGCACTGGTCAGAAAGACCTCGTCTGCTTCAGTCAGCCGATCGAGAGCTTGGCTTTCGACGAGGGCCGCCATCCCGAGCCGGCCGGCAATGGAAAGCACTCTCGCACGCGTGACCCCAGGCAGTATGCGTCCGTCGCTCGGGCTGGTTAGGAGGCAACCGTCCACGACCGCAAACAGGTTGCCCCTCTCGGACTCCAGCACATCCCCGTTTCTATCGATCATCAAGAACTCCTGACTCTTGGCGAGACCATGTCGAGCGGCCAGCTCGGCAAGCCGGTCTCGGTCCCTCCACTTATGAGGGCCGAGCCCCCCACCGACGCGCACGGGTACCAGCTCGCTGCCCTCGCCGGAAGCCTGAATGATCGAATGATCAACCGCTTCGGCGTCTATGGACCATGCGACATGCCCACGTTCTCGAGGCGACACCGATATCCGCAAGCGGCTGATGTCCCGGCACTTGCCAGCCGCGAGCTGGACTTCCCCGAGGATGCCCACCGGTAGAGACTCCTGGTAGAGCGCGTCGACGCTAGCCGACAGCCGGTCGAGGTGGGCGTCCCGCTCCACCGCGACTCCTCGAACCACCAGCAGCGTTTCTATGAGGCCGCGCCGCACATCAGGACGCAACTCGTTGGTGGCAATGGAACCTTGGGACGGAGGCCCGAAGTGGCCATCCAGGGAAGCTCCAATTGCACGCAGCAGTGGCACGGCCTTAGTGAAGCACTCCTCTGTCTCAGCCTGCGGATCGGAGTCTGAAACGATTCCTCCCCCCACACCGAGCCAGACCCGTCCGCCGGCGAACTCCAAGGTTCGAATCACCACGTTCAGCTCCACGCCCGCGAGAGGGCTCACATAACCCACGCTCCCCGTGTATGCCTCGCGCGCGCTGCCCTCGAGCTCGGCAATCCTCTCCATTGCCCTGATCTTTGGAGCTCCGGTGACCGATCCAGGAGGGAAAGTAGCCCGCAGCAAGGCAGCGTCGTCCACGTCATCTCTCAATTCGCCGACGACGTCTGAGACCAGGTGCCACAAACCGGGATGAGCCTCCGCGCGACAGAGGGACGGCACCTTTACCGATCCCGGCTTACACACTCTGCCCAAATCGTTCCGCATGAGATCAACGATCATTACGTTCTCGGCTCTGTCCTTGTCCGATTCGAGCAGCTTGCGGACTTGCTCGGATGCTTCATGGGAGGACAGGCATGAAATGGTTCCCTTGATTGGCGACGTGAAGACCTGCCTGCCTACTCGTCGCAAGAACAACTCCGGCGAGAAGCTCGCGATCGCCGACGAAGGGTTGCCGATGAAAGCCGCGTAAGGCGGCTTCAGCCGCTGCACGCCCGCGCAGAACACATCGAGCGGGCCACCGCTGAAACTCGCCTCCAGCCGCATGCAAAGGTTCACCTGAAAAACGTCTCCCTCAAAGATGTGTTCGATTACTCTTCGGACGCCGGCTTGATGGTCGGCTTTGCCGTCCGGTGGAGCAAAGCCTCCGATCCGGTAGTCGCGTTGCCGTTCGGTGGACTCGGCCAGCCGCTTGCGAAACAGCTCCAGCCGGCTCCGAAGAACAGTTGCTCTTTGAGGGGTCCACAAAGCCTCGAAGCACCACACCTGATGGTTCTTGTCGTAATGGAGCAAGTGGTCGTAGTAGGCGAGGCTGAACTCCGGTAACGGAATCGGACGGTGAGGTACTCGGGGCAGGTCTTCGATCCTTCCTCCGAGCTGATAGCCGAAGTATCCGAACCAGCCCCCTCCGATGGCGCCGTGAATTCCGTCTTTGGCGACGGGAAGCTCGGTAATAATCGAAAAGGGATCGTCATCGGCACCCGCCACCCGTAGCGGCGCCGAGCCGATGATGGCCCCGCCGCCCCAATTGCCGACCAGAGCGAAGGGCCGTTGGTCATCACGGAATAGCAGTGCCACCTCGGCGGCCGTCAGGCTCGACGGCAATTCTTCCCGAACAAGCCAAGCCTCTCCGAGAGCGGCGTCGTGGTCGGGCGCGGGCTTCGAGGAGGTGCCCACAGCTGTGCGCTCGTTCATCGAGGTCATTGTCGCCGAACTCTGCCTCCGCACATGAGGCGGGGCGGTTCGGCCCGCGACCACCGAACCGAGGACATGAAGCTCACTTAGGCTTCCAAGATGAAGCTAGGGCTCAGCATTCCCAACTTTGGCACGCCTAGGAGTTTGATCTCCCTCGCCCAAGCAGCCGAGGCCAGCGGTTGGGATGGGCTTTTTATCTGGGATCACGTCGTCTACCGCAAGCGCGCGGATCAGGAGATGGTCGATCCGTGGGTAGTTCTCGGGGCCATTGCCGCATCCACCGAGCGCATCAAGCTCGGAACCATGATCACGCCGCTGTCCCGGCGCCGGCCCTGGAAGCTCGCTCGCGAGACTGCGACCCTCGACCACTTGTCGAGAGGAAGATTCGTCCTGGGCGTAGGTCTCGGCAATCCGCCCGACGCCGACTTCGGAGACTTCGGTGAAGTGTCCGATGGCCGGACAAGAGCGGCCATGCTCGACGAGGGACTCGAGGTCATCGTCGGTCTGTGGTCCGGCGCTCCGGTGACTCACCAGGGTGAGCATTACCAGCTCGAAGACACGCGCATGCTTCCTCCCGCCCTGCAAACGCCTCGCATACCGGTGTGGGTAGCGGGCGTGTGGCCCAATCGTGCGCCCTTCAGGCGCGCCGCCCGCTGGGATGGCGTTGTTCCGACCAAGAAGAGCGGCGAAACATTTGAGCGAATGACTCCTGAGGACGTAGCCGGCATGAAGACATATATCGACGACCACCGACCCGCCAACACCCCGTACGACATAGTCATCTCAGGCTGGACGGGAGACGACCTGCCCGGCGCGCCGGGAACGATCGAGCCGTTCGCATCTGCGGGCGCCACCTGGTGGCTGGAAGCCACCCCCGGCTCGCCCGGATGGGAGCATGAGGTGCGCGCCCGTATCGGTGCCGGCCCCCCGGTCTGAGCTCCGCGTCTCGGTGAAAGATCGGGGCCTGGAGGGTCGGGCTTCATTGATGCTCGTTCACGGCGCAGGAAGCGGGCCGTGGGTGTTCGAGGGATGGGCCGACGCCTTTCCCGGCCTGACGGTCGTCACCGTTGATCTCCACGACGGCCTCGACATCCCTTGCGCTTCGATGCATGACTACGCGCGTTCTCTCATTAAAGCGGCTACAGAGCTGCCCACTCCCCTCTTCGTCTGCGGCTGGAGCATGGGCGGCCTCGTCGCTCTCATGGCCTCCGCGACATTAGAGCCCGCCGGCTTGATCCTCTTGGAGCCCAGTCCGCCTGCGGGAGTGCAGGGATTCGACGCTTCTCAGGAGCTTCGACAGGGGGCCTTTGATCCCCAGGAGGTCTACGGGCCATTTCCCGCGGACATCCAGAGCCGTCTGGAGTCGCAGCTCGCGCGAGATGAACGAAAGCGCGGTATCTCAGTTCCTCGAATCTCCCGCCCGTGCCTCGTCGTGTGGGGCGATGAGTTTGCGATCGACAGGGGCAAGAGCGTTGCGGAGCTTTACTCGGCTGAAGCCCTATCGTTCCCCGGCGCAGATCATTGGGACCTCGTTCTAAACGCGGACGTGCGAGATGCAGTCCGACGATGGATTACATCCAAGCTTCGCGAACGCCGGCCGGTGCCGTAGCGATTAGGATCACTGAACGCCCCGAGAGCCAGGAGGGCCCTCATGGAAGATCAGATTTCCTCGTGTCAGCGGTGCGGACGCGAGCTGCCCAAACGGAGAGTTAAGGAAGTCGTTTACGAAGAGGGGCGAGAGCGCGTGCGCATGATGGTCTGCCCGAATTGCCTCGACCAAATCATGAATGACTCACAGCGCGTTCGCGGCGTCGTGGGCAGCGAGAAACGCGCGGCGGCACACCTGGACCGAGGTCCGAAAGCCTTCCAGAGTTAGAGCTTGGGCAATCACCACTAAGAAAGCGAACGCCCCGGGAGGGACGGAAGGATCAGCCGGCGGCGCAGTCGACACAAGTAGGCGCCATAGGGCGAGCCAGAAGTCGCTCCAAGACGATCGGGTTACCGCAGCGCTCACAGACACCGTATGTGCCGTTGCGGAGCCGCCCCAAGGCCTGATCCAGGCCTGCGAGGTGGTCTCGAGACTGAGTGATGAGGGCGGACACTTGAGCTCGCTCGTAAGCGATTGTCGATCCCTCTGGATCGTGCTCGTCGTCCGGAGGCGAGCCCTCCGAGTAGGAAACGATGTCGGCGAGCGTTCGCTCGGAGGCCTCCAAGCGAGCGAGCGCACGTTCACGCTCGGCCACCAGTCCGGACTCGAGAGCGTCCATCTGGAATGCCGGGAGGGCGGTCGCAGAATCTCGAGGGATCATCAGATTGAGAAACTCGCAATCGGGCGTCCTCATTCCCGCGATCCAAGAGACTTGGATTCGACGGGCGCCTGAGGTAAGCGCGAGCGGTACAGGGGAATGGACCCGAGACCCCAGAAAGGACAGGAAAAGACATCGAGGGGTGCGAATGTGGAACATCAATGGGGCGAGCGGGGCTCGAATTGCGTCCGTGGAGCCCGTCAGAGCGTGTTGGGCTTACGTGATCCGTTCGTCCGGGCCCTAACCTTTGCACCCCTCTTCGGCGAGCCGTTTAGCGGCAAGGAGATCCGTCAGCGTCACAACGCGTGACGAAGAAAGGGCACGATAAATCCAACTCACCTGCTGTCGAAGGTCGCCTAGGCATGTCTGATGCGGTGTCTGCTCGTATCTTCGATGGCGTCTTGGGGGCCATCGACTTGCTCGGTATGAAGCGGTGGCGGGCAAGGACCTCTGCGGCGGTGCAGGGCACAGTACTGGAGATCGGGGCGGGTGGCGGCCGGAACGCAAACTGGTTCCCTCCCGGAACGTTAATCATCGCGCTCGACCCCGACTTCGAGCTGTTGAAGATCGCACAAAAGAAGACTGGTTGGCAAGGTGCGGGTGTCGTCGCCATCGCCGAGGCGCTGCCGTTCAAAGATGCGGCGTTTGACTGTGCTCTGGCGACGCTCGTTCTTTGCAGCGTCACGGATCTGCACAAAGTTGCGACTGAGCTGAAGAGAACGCTGCGCCCCGGAGGTTCGCTGCACGCGATCGACCATGTTGTCAGCAAGGCGCCGGCAGTGAGGCGAGCGCAATGCTGGTTGGCCGCGCCGTGGTATCGCCTGACCGGCAGCTGCCGGATCGAGCGAGAGACGCTAGAGGTTCTGCGGGCAGAAGGCTTCCGCGTGGCGGTGCACGACACTGCGTTGAGATCCGTGCTCGTGCGCTACGAAGCGCTAGCTCCTGTGACGACGGACGCAGGTTTCTGACGATGCTGTGGTGGTCGCCGGTCTGAAAGGTTCCGGAGGTAGAGGCACTCAAGTTGAACCAGCGACTCGAGCAAGGCGACTCGATCCAACTCCATCCCAGCAACGCGGCTGCTGCAGCAGCAAGGGTTCAAGGCAGCACAGCTCGCGAAGGGGATGGATCAGTGGCGACGTGAGGGGCTTCCCGTACGAACCTGAGGTAGATATCCCGTCCACAGGGACTAGACCAGCGTCCCTGTTTGGTTACCTAAGGGGGATCCGAGCACGGAGGTTCAGGAGATGCAGCAAAAGATTCACCGTTCTCCCGCAGGTGTCGCCGAACGGTCATGGCGCCGACTAGACAGACACTGTGTCTACTGGCTGTTCGCGCTACAGATGATCGGCACATTTCTCGTGGCTCGTGGTCCAGCCCGATGTTGCATTTCAGAACGGGAACCCATTACTGCTGACAACGGAGGGCGAATTCGTCGTTAAGAACCTGGTTCTCTTGTCGGCAGGACTGATGATCGGTTCGCGCCTGAACACTCTACCAAAGTGGGTCGATAAAAGGAGACCGCTTATCGGCTCAAGGACCGAGACCTCGGGAGGGTGCCTCACGACGACGCTGCGTGATCCACGGCCGAGAGGGGGGATCAATTCTCCACCGCGTTGACAAACCGGGCTTCCTGCATTTGTTCCCCATCGCCAGTGATCTCTCCGCGGGTGGTCAAACCGTCACTTCGGCTGAATCCATTCACCTAACCTAGTCTGCAACGATGAGCGGTTGCAAGAACTTGCAATTACTCGTAAAGTCTCGAGGCCGAGACCGAAAGGGGTGAGTGGTGCGACAGGTCGCAGTTGTACTCTTGGGGGGTGTTTCGTTTCTCGTCGCTTGCTCGCAGGTTGACAGCGGTACCGAAGCGAGTAGCGAAGGAGCTGTAACCGTTGTATCGACGATCTCGCCGATCACGAATCTGATCCAAAACGTTGGAGGTGATCGTGTCGAGGTGACTGGAATCGTCCCTGAGGGAACGAACAGCCATACATTTGAGCCAGCCCCAGCCGACGCGCGCGTGATGTCCGAGGCCGACATCGTATTCATCAACGGGCTCCATCTAGAGGAACCCACTCGGGAACTGGCGGAAGCGAATGTCGCGGAGGGAGTCGACATCGTTCAACTGGGCGAGGAGACCATCTCTCCCGAGGAGTACATCTACGATTTCAGCTTCCCCGAGGAAGATGGGGATCCCAATCCTCACCTATGGACAAACCCGCCATACGCCAAAGCCTATGCAAAGATCATCCGGGATCGGCTCAGTGAAGTCGATCCTGACAACGCCGATTATTACTCGGCGAACTACGACAAGATTGCGAGCAGGCTAGACAAGCTCGATGCCATAGCTCGCGAAGTGACCGCGACCGTTCCGGAAGACGACCGCAAGCTCCTGACCTATCACGATTCTTTTCCATACTTCGCACGTGAGTACGGGTGGGATGTGATCGGAGCGATCCAGCCATCGGATTTTGCGGATCCCACCGCCCAGGAAGTCGCAGGGCTCATAGATCAGGTCGGAAACGAGGATCTACCGGCCATCTTCGGCTCCGAGGTTTTCCCTAGTCCGGTGCTGGAGCAGATAGCGCGCGAGACCGGAGCCGAATACATCGATGATCTCCGGGACGATGACCTTCCGGGAAGCCTGGACGATCCCGACCACAGTTACATCGGCCTGATGGTGTTCGACTTCAAGACGTTCATGGGGGCCCTCGGCGGAGACCCGTCGGCTTTCGATACGATCGACGTTTCGAACACAGCCGGAGACGCCTCCGTCACCTATCGCGAATGAGCGTTCTCGTCGAACTCGAGCGAGTCACCTGTTCCTACGGTGGTGAACCCGTGTTGGTGAACGTCGATCTCTCCGTTAGAGCGGGCGATTTCATCGGAGCCGTAGGCCCGAGCGGGTCTGGCAAAACGACCCTCCTCAAGGCCATCGCAGGCGTGATCAAGCCGATCGCCGGCAGGGTCAAGCACGAGCGAGGTGTCACGGTCGGTTACGTGCCGCAGGTGGAAACAGTCAATTGGTATTTCCCTGTAACCGTTCGTGAGGCGGTCTTGATGGCGCGAAGGGGAGGCCGTTTCGTGCCCTGGCCTTCGAAACAGGACGTCATCGAAGCAGATCAGATTCTCGAACGTTTGGGGCTCGGAGGCTTGGGCGAAAGGCACATACGTGAGCTATCCGGAGGCCAGCAGCAGCGGGTCTTCATCGGGCGCGCACTTCTGCGTCGGGCAAGCCTCCTGCTACTCGATGAACCTACCAGCGGTATCGACGTCAAGACCAGGCACGAGATCATGCACGTGCTCCACGACCTGCATCATGATGGAATCGCCATCGTGTTGAGCACACACGATCTCAACGGCATTGCAGCGCATCTACCGCAATTAGTGTGCCTGAACAGGGAGGTGATCGCGTCGGGGGCCCCACACCAAGTCGTAACGCCGGTCGTCCTCGAGAAGCTCTACGGCGCCCCACTGGAGGTCCTTTCCCATTCGGGGATGCCGGTCGTGGTCGAAAGCTATGACGAGATGGCCGACGTCTCATCCTCGGCGGTTATCCCCTTGAGAGAAGGACACCATGGACACCCTGGTTGAGCCGTTCCAGTACGGATTCTTTCGACATGCCATCGAGGTAGCTACAGTAGCCGGCGCCCTCTGCGGGCTCGTCGGCGTCTACGTCGTCCTCCGGGGGATGAGCTACATCGGCCATGGCTTGTCGCACGCGATCTTCGGAGGCGCAGTCGCAAGCTACGTTACTAAGATCAACTTCTATGTAGGGGCAGGGCTGTGGGGGATCGTGTCCGCCCTCCTCATCAACAAGGTCGCTCGTCGCCGGACCATCGGCGCAGATGCTGCTATCGGCGTGGTGACGACTGCCAGTTTCGCCGTCGGTCTCGCTCTCATATCCCGCTTCGGCGGCTTCACCCGCAACTTCGAGGCAGCGCTGTTCGGCAACGTTCTGGGAGTTACGGCCACGGACGTATGGGTAGTTGTCGGCGTGGCGCTGTTCGCAGCCGCTGTCGTTTTCTTCTGTTACAGGGAACTGCTGTTCACCACGTTCGATCCCGAGGTGGCCGAGATCTCGGGAGTCAAGACGGGTCGCTTCGACGCATTGCTGGCGGTAACGTTGGCGGCCACGATCACCGCAACGATGAACGTACTCGGCGTAACGCTGATCGCGGCGACGCTCGTGATCCCGGCTGTCACCGCTCGTCTGCTAACCAACAGGTTCGCTCTGATGCTCGGGCTCTCGGTCGGGCTCGGCGCGGTCTGCGGTTTCGTCGGTGTCTACGGGTCGTATTACTTGAACATCTCTTCGGGAGCCTCGGTCGTACTCACCGGTGTGCTGCTGTTCGCCATCGCGTTCGTCGCGTCCGGTCCCACGAGGGTCTTACCTAGCGGCCTGCGGAGCGAGAGCGACGTGGACAGCGTTCCCTTGCCGAGAGAACCGTCTAGGAGTGTTTAGAGGGCCGCCGACCCTTGACATCACTTGCATAGCCCGGCGATCGCGAGGTTCGTGTTCCTGTTCCATTTGCGCTGACGGCTGTCCTGGCGCGTCGTTGGCTCGTAGGCTCAGAAGGGAGCTGTGGTGCGGGCCGATGCATCGCTTGGTCGCTGATCCCGATCGCCGTCGCCTACGTCCTCACTGACAATGTCTCACTATTGATGTTGGGTTCCCGGAGCAACTGTGTGGGAGAGGTCGCTAGGATGCGGGGCGATGAACGCCAGGGAGATCGAGCCGGTTCTGGAGCTACTTCGATCACAAGGTCACCGTGTGACCCCTCAGCGGCGAGCAATCGTCGCCGAGATCATGGGCGCCAGAGGCCACATGAGCGCGACCGATCTGGCGACGAGCGTCGGCGAACGGGTTCCCGGAGTGAACCCTTCGACCATCTACCGGACCCTGGCTGTTCTCGAAGAAGCCGGCGTGGTGTCCCACGCCCATTTTGAAGGCGGGCCCGAGTACCACCGCCTTGCCGAGAGCGATCACGTGCACCTGGTGTGCTCCCGCTGCGGCTCGAACGTAGCGCTCCCTCTCCAGGAGGTCGAGCCGTTAAGCCGGATCCTCTCTCGGGCTAGCGACTTTCAACCTGATTTCACCCATTTCGCCATCTCAGGCGTCTGTTCGAAGTGCGCTCGACGAAGGAGCCGGAAGCGCCGCACTTAGGGCGACCAATTCCCCAGCTGGCGTGGTGGGGGCCCGTTGAGTGATCCACTCGCTGTGGGAGTGGTTCATGGGTGAGAACCCACCTCTATCTTGCCCAATAGGCGACGCGAGGGGCCGGGGACGGGTTGCGTCTGACCTAGCGACCGGAACTGAGCCGGGAAATCCACTCACATCTCAGCCTTCCCTGACACCCTCCTCGAGACGGGTTAGAAACCCGGAGAGGAGATCGAATGCCAGAACGCCAGCAC
>JACDBF010000041.1 GCA_013695055.1 Actinomycetota bacterium | reverse complement strand
ACGCCACCAACCCGGCCCCCGACGATGTTCTCGACGACGGAGACGCCGACTCCAACGACGGCGGCAGTCGCAGGCAGGGCAACGAGCCCTTCAGTGTCATCGACCCAACCGACCCCGAGACGGTCGTCGCCGGGTGGAACGACTACTGCCTGACCGACCTGGGCGCCGGCTGGCAGGGCTTCGCCTTCTCGCGCGACTCGGGCGAGTCGTGGACCGACTCGATTGTGCCCGGCTACCCGCAAGACACTTCGGCCGAAGGCATGCAGTCCCCGCTCTTCGGTGACCACACCGACGCCGGTGACCCCATCGGCGCCTTCGACAATGACGGCAACCTCTTCGTCGGCGGCATCGCCTTCAACAGGACCGGCGCCACCAATGGCGACGTCTACGTCGCTACCTACGGGGCCGAAGATCAGCCCAACGGCTACCCGGTCGACTATCTCCGGACCCGCATCGTGGGACGAGGCACCCCGTCCCGCAACTTCCAGGGCATCTTCCAGGACAAGCCCATGCTCGAAGTCGACCGCACGGGCGGGCCGGACGACGGGAACGTCTACGTCTGTTGGTCGCGTTTCACGGGCTTCGGGCAGAACAGCATCTTTTTCTCTCGCTCGACCGACATGGGCAATACCTTCTCGAAGCCGCAGCGGCTGACGACTCCGGGGCTGGCGTCGGTGCAAGGTTGCGACATCGCCATCGAAGCCGACGGGGATGTGTACGTCACCTTCCGAACCTTCGGGGACCAGAGCGCGCGCCAGGGCGGTCTTGGCTACGTACGATCGACGGACGGCGGTATTAGCTTCGGTAAAGCCGATCTCATCCGCAACATCACCGAGTACTTCCCGGCCGACGGCGGCTCGCGTGACTGTGGCGACGGCGCGTTCCACTGCCCATCGGACTTCGTCTTTCATCGAGTGCCGCTCGAGCCGCGCGTGACCGCCGACCAGAGCGGCGAGCTTCCGGGCGTCTACCTCACCTACAACGAGATCAGGCCCGGAAGCACCCAGCCCAGTGAGACGAGCTTTAGGTCGGCCGGGGCAGGCCTCGTGGGCCAGTCGCTCGTCTACGTCATTCGCTCGCTCGACGACGGCCAAAACTGGTCTCAACCGAAAGCGGTGGGCGCGGCGGCCAAGGGGCATCAGTTCTTCCCCGACATCGACGCCTTCCGAGGCGAGCTCGCGGTCGTGTGGCAGGACAATCGCGTCGACCCCGCGTATTCGGTGCAGCGTCCGATCGGCAACATGTACGACGCGCAAGGGCGCGCGGTCTCGTCGGGCCGCAATGTGGTGAACTCCTACTTCGCCCACTCGACGAACGGCACGACATGGTCTGCGAAGACCAAGGTGTCGAGCCAATCGCATCAATCCGAGTACGAGATGTTCGGCAGCCGCGATATCCCGTTCCACGGCGACTACAACTGGATCTCGCTCGCCAACACGGATCCGGCGGATCCGGGCAGCCCGCTCCTTGCCTATATGAGCTGGACCGACAATCGCGATGTCGTTCCGGGCGTGGATCCTCGTGAGACTGAGGCCGAGGACGGCTTCATCGACGGGTTCGACGTGGCCCAGTGCCGCATCGACCTGGCACCACCGGCTCCCGGCGACGTGACCGGAGGGCCACTTGCTCGCAGGGACGCTCCTTTCACCGGAGACAACTGCGGGAACCAGGGAGGCCTCGACCAGAACATCTACGGAAGCTCGCTGCTGCTCCCGTAGCTCTAACCCAACTCGAGTGGGTGGTGAGTGGCGCTATGCGACATCCACCACCCACTCGGCACGACCCCCTTCTTGAGTGGGTGGTGAATGGCGGTATGCGCCATCCAGCACCCACTCGGCACGACGGAGCATGAGATGTCGCAGGCCCTCGTTACCGTTTGTGCATGACCAATCGCCTCAAGAGCAAGCCGGCGGATACGTCTGGGGGATACGAGTGCGGGGCGTGCGGGCATTCGTCTCTGCAATGGTTTGGGCGCTGCCCCCGATGTGGCGAGTGGAGCAGCGCGGTGGCGCCGGCGACGGCCCTCACCGATGAGATCGCCGTGACCTCGCTCGTCTTAGCGGAGGCCCAGCTCCCCAGGATCCCGACGGGCAGCGCCGAGGTCGATCGCGTTCTCGGGGGCGGTCTCGTGCGGGGAGAGGTCGTGCTCCTTGCGGGCGAGCCGGGCATAGGAAAGTCGACGCTTGTCCTTCAGCTCATCAACGGGCTCATCTCTGGTGGACATGAAACGATGCTGGTCACCGGCGAGGAGTCGGTCGGACAGGTCTCGCTTCGTGGAGCGCGCCTGGGCGTCCAGGGCGACCGCTTTCGCGTCGCAGCATCCACGTCCCTTCCTGCGATCCTCGCCGTCTGCGATCGCGAGATGCCCACCGTCCTCGTTGTCGATTCAATTCAGACGCTCGAGGACCCCTCCTTAGACCAGAGCGGCGGCTCGTCCGTGCAGGTTCGAGAGTGTGCTGCCGCGCTGGTGCGCTATGCGAAGGCCACGGGCACGATCGTGGTGCTCGTCGGTCACGTAACGAAAGAAGGCTCGGTAGCCGGTCCCAAAACGCTGGAGCACGTGGTTGATGCGGTCGTGTCGCTCGAGGGCGAACGAGGCGGCGCGCTGCGGGTCTTGCGGGCCGCGAAGAACCGGTTCGGCTCATGCGACGAGACCGGGGTCTTCATCATGGGCGACCGCGGCCTCGAAGCCGTCTCCGATCCTTCGGCGATGCTGCTGGCCGATCGCTGCCCCGGCGTCGCCGGCTCCGTGGTGTTTCCCGGTCTCGAAGGCTCCCGGCCGTTGCTCTTGGACATTCAAGCGCTCGCCTACCCGACGGATCTTCCTCACCCCCGCCGGGTCGCTCTGGGGCTGGAAGCCAAACGGCTGGCGCTTCTCTTAGGAGTGCTGGCGCAACGGGCGCAGCTCGAGCTCCACAAGAGCGACGTCTTCGTCTCTGCGGCCGGCGGCTTGGCGGTGCGCGAGCCCGCGGCGGACCTTGCGATATGTCTCTCCCTCTACTCCGCGGCCCGGGATGCACCAGTCGATCAACGCGTCGTCGTAATCGGGGAAGTGGGGCTTGGTGGCGAAGTCAGGCGAGTGCCCGGAATCGAGCGACGGTTGCGCGAAGCGGCGCGCCTCGGTTTCGAACAAGCGATCGTGCCGCAAGCGGTCACGAACGGTCCCCACGGCATTCGCTTGCGGCGCGCGGTGAACCTCCCCGCGGCTCTCGACCTCGCTTTTTGCGAGACCGAGCGCGCTTCCGTCAAAGTCCCGCTCGCATCGGGCAAAGGCGGGCGGTGATGCTCCATGCACGACTCCGCTGTGCCGAGAAAAAGGAAATTTGCTCGCCTTGCTCAAAGCCATCCCGTGTTACTCTTGGTTCCCAGAGTCACATCGGGCCTGGGTCTTACGTGTCACCGAGGGGGCGCTACTCAACGCGCCTTTGACCGATTGCGGGAGGAAGCTTTTCGTGCGCTTTGATATCGGCGACAAGGTCGTCTATCCCCACCACGGGGCTGCCGTCATCGAACGAGTCGAGGAACGTGAGCTCATGGGTGAGCCACGTGAGTACTACATCCTCAAGCTCGCTTACGGCGAGCTCACCCTGATGGTCCCGACGGATTCGACCGAAGATGTGGGTATTCGCGAGATCACTCCCGCCAAAGAGATGCCCAAAGTTTTCAAGGTGCTTAAGAAGAACGAGCCCACGACCAACACCACCAACTGGTCCCGCCGTTTCAAGGCGAATGTCGAGAAGCTGAAGTCGGGCGACATCTATCAAGTCGCCGACGTCGTGCGCAGCTTGCACCAGCGCGATCAAGAAAAAGGCCTCTCGGCAGGCGAGAAGCGCATGTTGACCAAAGCCCGCCAGATACTCGTATCCGAGCTGACCTTTTCGCAGAACTGTAATGAGGAGCAAGCCGAACAGCTTCTGGACGAGGTGCTCGGATAGCAACCGAAGCCCCCGCGGCGATACTTGCAGCGGCGGGCCGGGGCGAGCGAGCGGGCTCGCATTCTCTCAAGCAGCTGCACATCCTCGGGGGCCGCCCATTACTGCAATGGTCCCTCGACCGGCTCAAAGAGGTCGGCTGTGATCCCATCGTCGTCGTGCTACCCCGCGGTATCGAGAGCCGGCTGAGCGCGGCCGGCGATCTCTCCGGAGTGAGGAAGGTCACGGGTGGCGCCACTCGGCAGGAATCGGTCTTCAACGGTCTGAAGACGATCTCCCGAACGCGCGTCATCGTGCACGATGCCGTCCGGCCGTTCGCGCCGGCGGAGCTCTTTTCGGCCGTGTTGTCCGCTCTCGAGCACGCCGACGCCGCCGTCACCGGCGTTCCGGTCGATCAGACCTTGAAGCGCGTCCGAGACGAACGTGTCCTCGAGACCGTGGACCGGACGGAGCTGTGGGCCGTGCAGACTCCGCAGGCATTCCGGACCGCAGCTCTGCTCACGGCTCACGAGAAAGGCCGCGCCGAGGGCTTCGTCGGAACGGACGATGCACAGCTGATAGAGCGAAGCGGCGGAACCGTGACGATGCTGAGGGGAACGAGGTCGAACATGAAGCTCACCTATCCCGACGATTTCGCTCTCGCCGAGCGGCTGGCGGAGGGCGCAACGTGATGCGCGTGGGTCAGGGTTTCGATGCGCACGCGTTCGACGCGCAGCGTCCACTGATGCTCGGAGGCGTTGCGATTCCGGATCATCCTGGACTGGTGGGCCACTCCGACGCCGACGTCCTGAGCCATGCCATCGCCGACGCCTTGCTGGGCGCGGCAAGTCTCGGCGATCTCGGCGCGTTGTTTCCCGCCAACGACCGGTGGCGAGGAGCATCGAGCCTCGACATCTTGAGAGAGAGCGCGCAGGCGGTGGCGCGTGCCGGGTGGAGCGTCGCCAACGTCGATGCGACCGTGATTGCACAGAGTCCCAAGCTCGCTCCTCACAGGCAAGAGATGATTCTTAATCTGGCCGCCGCCTTGGCGATCGACGGCTCTTGTGTATCGGTCAAGGCCACGACCACGGATGACCTTGGTTTCATCGGACGGTCGGAAGGGATGGCCGCGCTTGCAGTCGTTCTGATCGAACAGCCGGCTCCTGCACGCGGTTAGGGTCGAGGCGTGTCGATAAAGATCCACGATTCCGCCGTGAGACGAATAGTGCAACTCGAAACAGCCGAGCCCGGACGCGTCTCCATGTACGTATGTGGCCCGACGGTCTACGGATTCGTGCATGTCGGCAACGCGCGCACATTCGTGTGGTTCGACATGATCCGCCGGTATCTCATCTATCGCGGGTTCGATGTGACCTACGTCTTGAACTACACGGACGTCGACGACAAGATCATCGATAGAGCTCGCCTCGAGAAGATCACTCCGGAGGAGCTCGCAAGTGACTGCGGGCGCGCGTTCGAGCAGGACATGGCGGCCCTCGGCGTCCGGCCCCCGGACATCCTCTGCAAGGCAACCGATCACATAGCCGAGATGGTGAACGCGATCGAGGGCCTGGTCGACAAAGAGTTTGCCTATGAGGCCGATGGTGACGTGTTCTTTGCCATTGAGCGCTTTGCCGGCTACGGGAGTCTTTCGCACCGCTCCATCGACGACCTGCGAGCGGGCGAGAGGATCGAGCCGCGCGCGAGTAAACGTCATCCGCTCGACTTCGCCCTATGGAAATCGGCCAAGGAAGACGAACCGTCGTGGTCTTCACCGTGGGGCCCGGGAAGACCGGGCTGGCACATCGAATGTTCAGTGATGTCGGTGAAGTATTTGGGAATGGGATTTGATATCCATGGTGGCGGCTCGGATTTGGTCTTTCCTCACCACGAGAACGAGAAAGCTCAAGCCGAGGCGTTGACCGCGTCGAAGCCCTTCGCGCGCCACTGGATGCACTCGGGAATGGTCCAGACGGAATCCGAGAAGATGTCCAAGTCCTTGGGGAACGTCGTTGTGGCGCACGACGTGCTTGCTCGTTTGCCCGGCGAAGTCGTGCGGTATTGGGCATTGTCCAGTTCGTACCGCAGTCAGGTGTTGTTTTCGGAGCCGGTGCTTCATGATGCCGAACAGGGATACGCGCGCTGGAAGACGTTTTTCGATGCGGCCCGTTACGCGTTGGGCGATGAGTTTCCGGTGCGCCCCGACGCGCCGGTGCGGCGGGTGGGGGAAGAAGGCGACGGACTCGTCGCCCGCTTCATAGAGTCCTTGGACGAGGACTTCAACTCGGCCCGAGCGTTTGCGACGATTCACGATCTCGTGCGGGAGGGCAACAAGCACCTCGACGCAACCCAACGGGGCGACACCGAGGCGCGCGCGACGCTGATCGACGCAACAGCTGCGTTTCTCGAGCTGACTTCGGTTCTGGGTTTCTCGTTCACGGACACGAACGCGGAGGGCTCGGGCCTTCGCGACCAATTGATCGAGTATCTCCTGGAGCTTCGCACCGAAGCTCGGGGCGAGCAGGCTTTCGAGCGCGCCGATGCCATACGCGTCCGGCTGAGTGACATGGGCGTCGTGATCGAGGACACGGCCTCCGGCCCCCGCTGGCGCGTGAGCGATGAAGGGCGCTGAACGCCCTCCGGCCCATTTCCTCGCCGGCCGGCGGCCCGTCGTCGAAGTCCTGAAGTCGGGCCAACCGGTCGGCCGGATCTTTATCGCCACGGGCCTGGCTCCGAACCAGACCCTCGGAGACATCCGCACCCGCGCCGAGCGCGCGGCGGTGCCCATCGCAATGGTTTCGAAGGATGAGTTGAACCGCATCGCCGGAGGCGGGAACCATCAGGGCGTGGTGGCGGAGACCGGCCGCTATCGTTACGCAGCCTTCGATCGTCTCGTCGCGCGCGAGAACCCGTGCATCCTGTTTCTCGACGGCGTCATGGATCCACACAATCTCGGCTCGTTGCTGCGCAGCGCGGATGGAGCGCGTTTCGACGGCGTCGTGGTGCGCGCTCACCGTGCAGTGGGAGTCACTTCGGCGGTCAGGCGAGTGTCGGCGGGAGCGTCCGAGGTCGTGGCGGTAGCCAAGGTCGACAACATCCCCCGGGCCCTCGACCGGGCCAAGGAGAAGGGATTGTGGATCGTCGGTCTCGACGAGGAAGGCGAGCAGGACATATGGTCCTCCGACCTCATGCAAGCGCCGGTCGGGATGGTTCTCGGCGCGGAGGATCGCGGTCTTTCCAAGGGGGTGCGAGCCGCCTGTGACGTCGTGGCGCGAGTTCCCTCCCGGGGGCGCATCGGCTCCCTGAACGTGGCCGTCGCAGGCGCGGTTGCGATGTTCGAGGCCGCTCGCAGGCGCGAGGCAGCCAGCCCGAGGGCAGAAGGCCCGGCGGAGAGATGAAGCCGCAGGCAGGAAAGCTCGCGGGGGGCCAGCCGGCCGAGCGGTTAACCTGCACGGCGTGGCTGGAGTAGCTCAGCCCGGTAGAGCAGCCGCCTTGTAAGCGGCCGGTCGCAGGTTCGAATCCTGTCTCCAGCTCTGTGGATCGACCGTCGATGGAGAGGCATTGAACGAACAGCCAGGGCATGAACCGCAGCTAGACACCTCGAAGGACTCACCCTGGGAGACCGCCCTCGCTCAACTCGATGAGGCGGCCGAGCTCATGGGTCTCGCGCCCGGAGCGCACGAGATACTGAGAGCCCCAAAGCGCTCGCTCAGCGTCTCTGTTCCCTTTCGCATGGACGACGGCAGCACGCGCGTCTGCCAGGGGTACCGAGTGCACCACAACGTGACGCGCGGCCCGGCCAAGGGCGGCATTCGCTATCACCCCAACGTCGACCTCGACGAGGTCAAGGCCCTGGCGATGTGGATGACTTGGAAATGCGCCGTGGCCCGCATCCCCTTTGGAGGCGCCAAGGGAGGCGTGGCGGTCGACCCCAAGGGCCTTTCGCGCGCGGAGCTCGAGCGCATGACCCGTCGTTACGCGTCGGAGATCTTGCCCTTCATCGGCCCCGAGAAGGACATCCCCGCGCCCGACATGAACACCGACGAAGACATCATGGCCTGGATCATGGACACCTACTCGATGAACTCGGGATATTCGGTCCCGGGAGTCGTGACCGGAAAACCTGTCGCCATCGGCGGCTCGCGCGGCCGCAGCGGAGCGACTTCCCGAGGGGTCATGTACATGATCTTTTCGACCCTCAAGTCGCTCGGCATCGCTCCAGAAGAGGTCAGCGTCGCCATCCAGGGTTACGGCAAGGTAGGTGGCCATGCCGCTCAGCTGCTGCACGACGCCGGGTGCCGGGTGATCGCCGTGTCGGACGTGGACGGCGGCCTCTACAGGGAGCGGGGACTCGACCCCGAAGCCATCAACCGCCACAAGAAGGAAGCTGGGGTCGTTGCGGGGTTTCCGGGGGCCGACCCGGTGAGCAACGAGGAGCTCTTGGAGCTCGAGTGCGATGTGCTCGTGCCGGCTGCTATCGAAGGCGTGATCACCGTCAAGAACGCCGACCGGGTGAGGGCCCGCGTTGTCTGCGAGGCAGCCAACGGCCCCATTACCTTCGAAGGCGACAAGATGCTGAGCGAAAGGGGCGTCTTCGTCGTCCCGGACATCCTCGCCAACTCCGGCGGAGTGACCGTTTCGTACTTCGAATGGGTTCAGGACATCCAGGCTTACTTCTGGTCCGAAGAGGACGTCAACGACCGCCTCCGCCAGATCATGGAGCGCGCCTTCGACGAGGTTCACACACTCGCCGCCGAAAAGCATCTGACCATGAGGCAAGCGGCGCACTGGATAGGGGTCGGCCGAGTGGCTGAGGCTCATCTGACGCGCGGCCTGTTTCCCTAGACCGAGCGCCGCGCGGCCAAGCACCCTCCCCCACCGAGCCGTTTCTGGTGGCTCTCGGGCAGTTAGGCACTTCGCGCAGTCCGGCCGCCCCTCGCAGGCGGCGAGACATCCCGAATCGGGCCCGTGACCTGCGAGTCTGGCTTGATCGCCGCCGAATAAGGGC
The DNA here is from genome assembly GCA_013695055.1 of Actinomycetota bacterium. Lineage (GTDB taxonomy): Bacteria > Actinomycetota > CADDZG01 > CADDZG01 > WHSQ01 > JACDBF01. The sequence goes on along the minus strand of JACDBF010000041.1, from coordinate 13,694 downwards.
GTAGCCAAGGGGGGCGGCGGCGCTAAAGAATCCCCCCGGCGGGCCGACAGGCAATTTATGTCACGACACTCGTTGCTGGCGCCCGAGCAGGGCGCCCTCAAGGGGCCTCTTCAAGGTTCTTCGGAGCCAAGCTCTTCGACATGGCTCAACCGCTGGCTGAGCACTTGCTCCGACCTCGCCCGGCTCAAGGACAGTCATCCGATGCTGGACGCGGTCATCGACGAAGTCGATGGGCGCATGATCAAGGTCGGAGGCCACTGGCTCGCCGACTTCGCGTCGTGCAACTATCTGGGATTCGATCTCGACAGAGAGATCATCGAAGCCATTCCGGCCTACCTCGATCGCTGGGGCACGCACCCGAGCTGGTCCCGGCTGCTGGGGTCGCCGGTCGTCTACGAGGAGATCGAAGCCGAGCTCACCGAGCTGCTCGGAGTCGAAGATTCGCTGTGCCTGCCCACGATCACGCACATCCACATGTCGGTGATCTCGGTGCTCGCGGGTGGTGGAACCGTCTTTCTCGACAGCCGCGCCCACAAGACCATCTACGACGGGTGCCAGATGGCGCGTCACCACGGCGCAACGATAAAGAAGTTCCGGCACGAGGATCCTGCTCACTTGGAGCAGCTCCTACGCGCCGACACTGGCTCTCCCCGGCTCATCTGCATGGACGGCGTGAACAGCATGACGGGCAACGCGCCCGCCATTCCCGAGTTCGCGCGCCTGGCTAGGGAGTACGACGCCATACTCTACGTCGATGATGCGCATGGTTTCGGCGTCGTGGGCCAACGCTCACCCAACGACGACTTGTCCGACTACGGTAGTCGCGGGAACGGGATCGTTCGCTACTTCGGCGAGAGCTACGACAACATCGTCTTCGTGGCCGGATTCTCGAAGGCGTACTCTTCTCTGCTTGCGTTCGTGGCCTGCCCGACCAGGCTCAAAGAGCTCCTCAAGGTAGCGGCTCCCCCGTACCTGTATTCCGGCCCCTCACCGGTCGCGTCGCTCGCCACCGTAAAGACCGGTTTGAAAGTGAATGCCGAGCGCGGCGACAAGATAAGAGCCGACCTGGCGGGCAAGACGCACAAGGTGTTGCAGTCGCTCAAGCACTTGGGCATCGCCACGCCGAATCAATCCGGTTTCCCAATCATGGAGATTCCGCTGGCGCGGCACCAGGACGTTGATGAGGTTGGTCGCTACCTGTTCGACGCGGGGATCTACGCAACCATGGCCGCGTACCCGCTGGTTCCCAAGGACGAAGTCGGCTTTCGCCTGCAGGTCACGGCGGCCAATAGCGATCGCGAGATCGATTTGCTCATCGAGGTGCTCCACGATCTCGACAAGAACTTCGAGCTGCAGACGAGGCACACCATGGCGACGTGGTTGGATAACGGGCCTTCCGGCAATGGTCAGGGCGAGCAGTGAGCTCGACTGCCGAAACAGTGCGCAAACGCACCCCGCCGGCGTGGGCCCTTTTTACGGCCGCGGGAGGCCTGGCCCTGTTCTTCTATTACTTCGTGCCGGCAGTCAAGGGCAACGGGCTTCTCTTCAACGCGATCGGTCTGGCTTCGGTGATAGCGGTTGTGGCCGGAGTACGCCTACACAAGCCCCGGACTTCGGCTGCCTGGTATCTCTTTGCTGGTGGACTGCTGTTGTTCGCCTTGGGCGACATCTTCTACTATGCGTATCCCAATGTCTTTGACACCGAGATTCCGTTTCCCTCGATAGGAGACGGGCTTTATCTCGGCGTTTACCCCCTCTTGATCGCCGGCCTCTTGATGCTGATCCACAAGCGCAACCCGCGCGGGGACCGTCCGAGTCTTATCGACGCATTGATCGTTACCACCGCCGTGGCTCTGCTCTCGTGGATCTACGTGATGGCTCCTTACGCGCACGATTCCTCGGTCGGATGGTTTGGTAAGGCCGTTCTGCTTGCTTATCCGACGATGGACGTGGCGCTGCTGGCGGTGGCAGTCCGGCTGGCAATCGACACGGGCGCCCGGCAACGGGCCTTTTACCTCATGGCGCTGAGCATTGTCGCTCTGTTCGTCACCGACGTTGCCTATTCGGTCTATCAACTGGGCGCCGTCTATCAAGAGGGCGGAATCCTGGAGTTGGGCTGGGCTTCCTACTACATCTTCTGGGGCGCGGCAGCCCTTCACCCCTCGATGAGAAACCTCGAAGAGCCTTCGCCCAACCGCACGGCGAAGCTGACTCGCGCCCGTCTGGCTCTCTTGACCGGCGCGTCGCTGATAGCTCCGGCCGTTCAGGCATTTCAAGCGTTGAGAGGCCAACCCGTCGACCTTCCGGTAATGATCGGTTCATCGGCGCTGCTGTTCGTCCTCGTCGTGATGAGGATGGCCGGGCTGCTACACGAGTACCAGCGTTCCGTGGCTCGAGAGAAGGCGTTGCGCGAGGCCGCGAGGGCGCTCGTTGCCGCTACCAGCCGCGAGGAGGTCTATTCCGCGGCTCTCGACTCCATGATGTCCTTGGTGGGAGGCGACCACGAGGCCAGATTGTGTCTCCTTTGCGATGAAGGCGGGATGCAAGTGGTAGCCGCACGCGGCTCTGGCGGCCGCGAGGATGCCGGTTGGCCTCTCATGCCCGAGCATTTCAGGCCGCTTGCCGGCAAGAGCATGGACGCTCGCGGAGCCATAGAGATGCAGGTCTCGAACGCTCATCTGCGTCAGGCGTTGAGGTTGTCTCGAGATTGCGTGGAGGCTCTCGCTTTTCCCTTGTTGATCCGAGATGAGCCGGCGGGCTTGATGTTCGTGGCGGGACCGAGAGCGTTCTCGTCGGAGCTGACCGACGCCCTTCAGACACTGGCCGCCAGCGTCGAGCTAGCGCTCGAGAGCACGACGTTGACCGAGGACCTCCACCGCCGGCAGAGCGAGTCGCGCTTCCAATCTCTCGTCCAGAACTCAACCGATCTCATTACGGTCATTGAGGCCGACACGACCATCAAGTACGTGAGCCCATCGGTAGAGAAGATTCTCGGCTACGAGATGGCCGCCCTGATCGGCACCAAGTTCCAGGAGCTGCTCCACCCACGCGATCTCGATCATGCCCTGTCTCTGTTGACGCAGGGGTTTGGAGGGGCCGAGCTTGGCGCGTCTGACCTCGTCGAGACGCGCGTGCGCCATCGCGACGGCACCTGGTTCTTCTTCGAGATCTTGCGGACCAACTTGCTTCACGACGACAACGTCGCAGGGATCGTCTTGAACGGGCGCGATGTTAGCGAGCGCAAGGCTTTCGAGGAACAGCTTACGCACCAAGCCTTTCACGATCCCGTCACGGACCTCGCAAACCGCGCCCTGTTCTCGGATCGCGTGCAGCACGCGCTCGCCCGGCGTGTGCGGGAGATGGGCGGAGTGGCCGTCATGTTCGTCGATCTCGACGACTTCAAGGTCATCAACGACAGCCTCGGTCACGTAGCCGGTGATCGAGTGTTGTCTGAGGTCGGCGCGCGCCTGCAAGCCTGTGTTCGCCCGGTCGACACCGTCGCGCGCTTCGGCGGCGACGAGTTCGCGCTTCTTCTCGAGGATGTCGAACGCCCACAGGAAGTAGCCGAGGTTGCCGAGCGCATACTGCGCTCGCTGGAGGAAGGCTTCAGGCTCGAGAGCAAGGAAGTTTTCATAACGGTCAGCATCGGAGTTGTGATCGTCCAAGGTGAGGACGCCATCACCGCCAGCGCCGAAGAGACCATCAGGAATGCGGACGTCGCCATGTACATGGCGAAGAAGGGCGGCAAAGGCCAGTACCGGGTCTTCGAGCCGGAGATGCACGCCGACGTCGTCGACCGCCTCGAGATGAAGGGCGACTTGCAGCGAGCCATCGAGGGCGGCCAGCTCGAGCTCCACTACCAGCCTGTTGTAACGCTCGACACGGGCGCGGTCTCGGGTCTCGAGGCGCTGGTGCGGTGGAACCACCCCACGCGCGGGTTGATTCCCCCGCTGCAGTTCATACCTCTCGCCGAAGAGACGGGGCTGATCCTTCCTCTGGGCAAGTGGGTGTTGAACGAGGCGTGCCGGAAGGCGAAGGCCCTGCAAGCCGAGCACGACCTCGATCCTTCCTTCAAGATGGCCGTCAACCTGTCCGCTAAGCAGCTCGTTCAGATGGGGCTCGTGGGCTCGGTGGTCGCCGCGCTGAGGGATTCGGGCCTCGATGCCAAGTCGTTGACGCTCGAGATCACTGAGAGCGTGCTCATGTCCGACACCGAAGCCACGATCGTGAAGCTGCACGAGCTGAAAGCACTGGGCGTGCGGCTGGCGGTCGACGACTTCGGCACCGGCTATTCGTCCCTCAGCTACCTGAGCCGGTTCCCCGTAGACATCTTGAAGATCGACAGGTCGTTTGTGTCACGCGTCACCGATGGGGCGGGGGAATCCGCGCTCGCGTCGGCGATCGTCAAGCTGGGGGAAGCTCTTCATCTCGAGACAGTGGCTGAAGGTATCGAAGATCCGGAGCAGATGGACCAGCTGGTCCGGCTCGGCTGCGGCCTTGGGCAGGGCTACTACTTCGCCAAACCCTTGAACGCGGACGCCTTGACCAGCTTCCTCAACGAGGTCTCTTCGGATGCCCGGGCGGCCGTCGGCTAGATCCGCCGATGCACAGCTATGAGACCCTAGACCGACCGGGGGGCTTCGATCGGTCGAACGTATTGCTGCCCCTAAAGGTGCGGGACTTTCGCCTGCTGTGGACCGGCATGGCGGTGTCGCTCCTGGGCGACGGGATCTTTCTCGTCGCCATCGCGTGGCAGGCGTACGCGCTCTCCAACGTGCCGACTGCCCTCTCGCTCGTCGGTCTCGCCGTGGCGGTGCCACACATCGCTTTCCTCCTCATCGGCGGCGTGATCAGCGATCGTTTCCAGCGTCGGAAAGTCATGCTCGCCGCCGATATCGTTCGCGGCCTGTCCATTGCGACCGTGGCCGTGCTGTCCTTGTCCGGGTCGTTGACCCTCGCTCAGCTCGTCGGGCTGTCGGCCGTCTACGGTGCGGGAACGGCCTTCTTCGGACCGGCCTTCGATGCGATCGTGCCCGACATAGTCCCGGAAAAGCTCTTCCCGGCAGCGAACTCTCTCGACCAGCTCATGAAGCCGCTGGCCCTGCGAATGATCGGGCCCGCGGTCGGAGGCTGGCTGATCGCCGGTTTCGGCGTGGGGACGGCGTTCGCCGTCGACGCCGCCACCTTCGGGGTGTCGGCAGCGGCTCTGTTGATGATGAACGTAAGCCGCATACATCGCGAAAGAGATGAATCCGTCTCTGTGCTCGATGACATGCGAGCGGGCTATTCATTCGTACGCAAGCACGTGTGGCTGTGGGGCAGCTTTCTCGCCGCGACCTTCGCTTACCTGCTCTTCATGGGGCCGGCGGAGGTGCTGCTTCCCTACATGCTGAAGAACGATCTGAACGGCTCGGCCGCGGACCTCGGCCTGGTGTTCGCGATGGGCGGCGTGGGCGCCATCGGAGCAGCGCTGCTCGTGGGCCGCTTTGGTATTCCCGGACGTAACATGACTTTCATATACGTGACCTGGACGCTCGCGACGCTGGCGGTCGCGGGTTACGGCATAGCCACTCTTCCGTGGCACTTGATGGTAGCCAGCTTTTTCTTTCATTCTCTGGAAACCGCCGGAACCATCGTGTGGATGACGACCAAACAGCGTCACGTCCCCGCCGCGCTGCTGGGAAGGGTGTCCAGCTTCGACTGGCTGATCTCGACCGCGCTCCTGCCACTTTCGTTCGCGCTGACGGGGCCGGTGTCGGCGTTGATCGGCCCTCGAACCACGCTCGTGGGCGCCGGACTCCTCGGCGGCGCCATCACTCTTGGGGCCCTGTTTCTTCCCGGGATGCGCTCCCTCGAGCGCCGTCCGGCAGGGGACCGTGGCGCGAAGCCGCCGGTGAACGTCTGCTTCCGCCGCTTCGCAGCGCCGGAAATCCGTCGGTGCGGCCCAGGCGCGCGCTACGGTGACACGCATGGAGCTAACAGAACGCGACATCGACATCCTGGACTTCGAGAGATCCTGGTGGAAACACGCGGGCGTCAAGGAGCGGGCCATCAAGGAACGCTTTGACATGTCGGCAACGCGCTACTACCAGATTCTCAACGACCTGCTCGAGAACCCCGAGGCGCTGGCCCACGATCCCATCCTCGTCAAACGATTGAAGAGGTTGCGCACTTACAGGCAGCGGCAAAGGACGGCGCGCCTGCTCGGGGCCCAATACTCGCCGGCCCGCAGATAGGGACCGCCCCATGGGGCGGCATTCCTCCGACGCGCAATTCCGCTTCTATCGTTCCGTAATCGGCTGGTTCTTGCCTTGGGCCCTGGTCGCCGCCGTGGCCGCCACCGCACTGTGGATCGCGGTCGACGCGCTCGTTCCCAATGAGCTTGATGCCCGGTCCCCGGCCGGCGCAGTGGCCACCTCCTCTCCCAGCCCGACGCCGGCCAAAAAGGCGTCTCCCTCGCCCACGCCCTCGCCCTCGCCATCGCCCACGGCCACCGGGGGCGGGAAGGGCGACGGCAAGAAGGACGATGACAAATCAGGCGGCAAGCAATCCAAGAAGAACAAGGGCGGAAACGGTGACAATCAGCCCGGGGGAGGACAGCCCGCCGAACCTGCCCCGCTGATCACCGACGGCATCACCGTCCAGGTCTTGAATGGAACCGCCGACGCGGCGGCCGACGACCTCATGGCCAACCGCTTGGCTCAGCTCGGTTTCGACGTGATCGCGATCGACGCGTCGACCTCCTACGCCGAAACCACCGTCTTCTGGTCCTATGCCGAGGCCGAACCCGCGGCTCAGGCTCTGGGCGCTCGCTTCGGCTGGCACGTGGCTCCCAAACCCGACAACCTCTCGTCCCAAGTGGCCCTTCACGTGGTCGTGGGTGACGACGAAACCTAATGGCCCGGCAGGAGCCCAGCTTTAGGGTCGTTGCGTGACCGACCAGCAGCTTGTCCCATTTTTCGAAGCGGCCTCCAGCGCCGGTCTGTTCATCGACTTCGACGGGACGCTCTCGCAGATCGCGCGCGTGCCATCAGAGGCGAGACCGCTTTCCGGCGTGGCCGAGGTGCTGGTGGCTCTGGCCGCCAAGTTCAAGCTCGTCGCGATCGTCTCCGGCCGTTCGGCCCGCGAGCTCTCGGAGTGGCTCGGGCCCGATGTCGAGATATGGGGGACCCACGGCGCGGAGAAGAGCTGGCATGGGCGAACGGAGCTCTCGACGCACGCCGCATCTTTCACGGAGCTGATGGACAGAGTGCGCAAGGAAGCAGCCGGCCGGCTCCAGGAGCTCGGGCTTGAAGGCGTTTTGCTGGAGGACAAGCAGATCATGCTCGGGTTGCACTTTCGGGCTGCACGCGACGTCGAAGCCGCGCAGAAGGCGCTCGGGGCCTTGGCCGCTGAGCTCGCGGAGCGCCACGGGCTCAAGGTCGCGGGCGGCAGACTCGCTTTTGAGCTCCGCCCCCCGTCGGAGTTCACGAAGGCGGACGTGGTGCTCGCGCGCGCCCGCGACTTGGACCTCCGGGCGGCCGCGTTCGTAGGCGACGATCGCGTCGACCTGCCCGGTTTCGACGCCCTGGACATCCTGGCCGAAAGCGGAGCCGCGACGTTGAGAGTGGCCGTCGACTCCGACGAGGCGCCTTCTCAGCTCATCGAGAGGGCCGATGTCGTAGTCGACGGACCCGCCGGCGTATTGCGGTTCCTTCGCGAGCTCGCAGGTTCCTAACAGCAGGGAGGCGTCACGGGCTCTCGCTTTGCCTGCACTTCGACGAGGTCTTGGAGCTGCGCTTCGATCCAATCGCCGGGCGTCCTACTGCGGACCGTCGCGCGCATCTGTTCGGCGCGGCGAGATCGCTCCCGGCCCTCCATGTCCACGGCGCGCTCGAGAGCGTCGGTCGTCGACTCGATATCGAGAGCGTCCGAGACCGCGACGGCGGCTTCTCCCAGCTCCTCGAACGATCCCGCTCCCCGAGTCAAGACCAGCACCCCGTCGCGCTCGTTGACCGTGGGGCCCTCCTTGGATACCAAGTTCATGCCGTCCATGATCGGATTCACCAGCAATACGTCGTACTTGATAAGAGCTCCAATTGTGCGCTCATAGTCGTTTTCCATGAAGAGCTCAATAGAGTCGGGATACCGGCCGTTCACATGATCGACCGCAGCGGTTATCTCCTCGCTGTAGCGGCGGTACTCGCGCATCGTCTGGCGGGAGGGATAAAGGCAGGCGACGAATCGAGCCTTGCCGCGCAAGTCGGCGCGGCGATCCAGCAAGCGGCCGAAAGCCTCGAATCCGCGCACGATGTTCTTCGACGGTTCGGTTCTGTCTGCTCTAACGACCAGGGGCCCCGGCGTGTTCTCGTCGAAGTGCTTCGCCCAGTCGAGAGCTTCATGGCCCTTGCTACGCTCGTGGAGATCCTTGGAATCAATCGGTATCGGATATTCGCGCACCCAGGTGTGGTGTCCTTCGTGCTCGACCAGGCCGGCGGTGCGATCCACCTTGGCTCCGATGCGGTCGCAGCACGCGAGGAAACCATCGACCCACTGAGCCACGTGAAAACCCAAGAGATCGGCTCCCAACATCCCTTCGATCACGCTTCTCGGAATCGGAGCCGGAAGGCGCTCCAGCCCATCGGGCCCGCAGAAGGAAGAGTGAGTGAAGTGAAAGATCGTTTGTGATGGCCTCGCTCTGCGGAGATAGCCGGGGGCGAGCGTCAGGTGGTAGTCCTGGAACAAGATGATCGAATCGGGCTCCGCGATCTCCAGCACCGCTTGAGCGAAGCGCGCATTGACGGGCTCGTACGCCGCGCTCCACGCGGACAGCTCTTCGTCTCCGAAGTCCTTGATGCCCAATTCGTCCCACAAGCAATGCACCGCGAACCACAGCATGCGGTTGGACACCACGTCGTAGTAGCGAGAGTACGCGTCGGGATCGAAATCGAGGAGGTAGAGGGCATAGCCGAGCTTTGAGGCGAGGCCGTCGGCGGCGCCCGCAGCCAAGGCCTCCTTGTCGGTATCGGAGGTCGCCGACGCAACCCACGTCGCGCGATCTCCCAACCTCCGGGCCACGGGATCGAGCGCTCCGGACAGGCCCCCCGCGCCGCGCTCGATGTCCCAGCCACCATCTTCCTGCTTTACGAACGAGACCGGCCCCCGATTGGAAACGAGCACCACGCTAATGTCGTCGTTCACCGGCACATCCTAGGTGGCGCTGAACGCGGGACGGACGCAGTGCGCATAGTCATAGCTCCCGACAAGTACAAGGGGACCGCGAGCGCTCGGGCCGTTGCAGAGGCGATGGGCCGCGGAGCGGCGCGGGCGCGACCCGGCGCGGAAGTAGCGCTCTTTCCCATGGCGGACGGCGGAGAGGGAACGCTCGAGGCGCTTCTCAGCGCGCTCGGGGGCCGGATCGCGGGACATCGGGTGACGGGACCCTTGGGCGCGCCCGCGCGAGGTCTTACGGCGCGTCTGCCGGATGATCGCGTTGTTCTCGAGATGGCGTCGAGCTCGGGCCTTGCTCTCGTGGCCGGCCACGAGCGCGATCCTCTCCGGGCGTCGAGCTACGGGACGGGAGAGCTGATCCTGGCGGCGCTTCGGACGCGCCCGGCACAGGTTCTGGTGGGGCTGGGAGGCAGCGCTTCGACCGACGGGGGCTCGGGAGCGGCGCGCGCCGTCGGGTGGCGCTTTCTCGATGCCCGGGGCAACGACCTTCCTCCCGGCGGCGGCGCGCTCAGGTCGCTTCAGCGCATAGACCCTGCCGGCGTCGTGGAGGAGATGAAGGGCGCTCGCATACAGGGCTTGACCGATGTCGGCTGTCTACTTCTCGGCCCTCGGGGGGCGGCCGCAGCCTTCGGTCCCCAGAAAGGGGCCTCAGAGGCGGACATAGAGGTGCTCGAAGAGGGTCTCGCCAACCTCGCTTCGAGAATCCGTGCCGATCTCGGCGAGGACGTTGCCGGCGCTGTGGGAGCCGGAGCCGCAGGGGGGATGGGGGCCGGGCTCATCGCTTTCTTCGGCGCTTCTCTGGAGGGGGGCTTCGAGACGGTGGCCGAGGCGGCGAATCTCAGGAGCGCCCTCGGGACCGCCGATCTCGTCATCACCGGCGAAGGTCACCTCGACCACCAGAGCCTGGGCGGGAAGGTTCCCATCGGCGTCGCCCGGCTCGCGAGGGACGCGCACGTCGAATGTCTGGCCGTGTGCGGACGGGTCTCGGTCCCGGCCCCCGAGCTGGCGACCCACGGAATCAAACGCGCGCTCGGCCTCGAAGACGAGCTCGGCTCCGAGCGCGCTCACGCTCACGCCGCCGATTCGATCGCCGAGGTGACCGCCCGCCTGCTCGCCCGGCAATGATGGAAGCCGCCGGAGTTTTTCGGCCCGGCGTTCCTCCTAGCGGCCCGCCCTCAAGGGATACTTGAGACGTGGCCACGCCCGCTTCTCCACGACTCCCAGCCTCCGAGCGGCTCCGACGCGCCGGGGTCGCCGCATGGTCCGTCATCGGCGTGCTGATACTGGCAGCCTTCTCTATCTGGGCGCTTCTGAAGATCCGCATCATCTTCCCGCCCCTCGTGCTCGCGCTGTTGATCATCTACGTTCTCAACCCGTTGGTGGCGGCCCTCGAGCGCCGCGGAGTCCCGCGCGCACTGGGGGTCATTGGGAGCTACATCGTGGTGCTCGGCGGAATCGCGCTGGTGGTCATCTTGCTGATACCGATCGTGTCGGCTCAGGTATCCGACTTCGCCGACCGCTGGCCCAGCTACCGCGACGACGCTCTTCAGTTCGTGAACGAGACGGCGGTAAGCATCGAGGATCGAATAGGAGCTCAGATCGACATCAGCCAGGTGTCGTGCCTTCTCGGAGCGGGCGAGGGCGGGACCCAGGACGCGCCCACGACCGCTCGCTGCGATCAGGTGACCGAGGTGTTCCGTCAGCAAGTTGTGGCTCAGGCTGGGCGGATCACGGAGATCGGCTCGTCGATACTCGAGCTGCTGATCATCTTCGTGATCGGCCCGTTGATAGCTCTCTACCTGCTGATCGACCTCCCGAAGCTGGCGCGCGACCTGACCGCCCTGGTACCCGAGGGGCACAGGGGCGAGTTCACCGACCTCGGAACCAAGATGTCGCGGGCAGTAGGCGGTTTCTTCAGGGGCCAGCTGCTGGTCGCTCTGATCGTCGGGTTGCTCTCGGCCCTCGGGTTCCGGATCATCGGGCTTCCCTTCTGGTTCGTGATCGGGGCGATCGCGGGCTTTTTCAACCTCGTTCCCCTGATCGGGCCCTATATCGGTGGCGGCCTCGGCTTTCTCATCGGAACCTTCAGCGGAGGGCTCAGCCTCGGTCTCAGGGCGGCGCTCGTCGAGCTCATCGTGCAGCAAATCGACAACCACTTCGTGAGTCCCAACGTCATGCGCCGGACCGTCAACCTGCACCCGGTGACCGTCATCCTGGCGCTCCTGGCCGGCGGGACGCTCGCCGGCTTCTGGGGTGTTCTGCTGGGGGTGCCCGCCGTCGCCGTGGGCAAGGTGCTGCTCGCTCATCTGTGGTCGACCCGCGTGCTGGGCTCCGATGTCTCGCCCGCCGGCCGGTCGAGTGTCGGTGAAGCCCCCTCGGTGGTGCCCGAGACGCTCGAGGGCGATGCGGACGGGCGCAGGACGTGACCACCTCCCGTTCCTGAGCGCCTGCACTTGCCGTTGCGGTGCGCTCCTGTTTGATAAGGGCGCTAGGTTCCGGCCCCCTGCTGGCAGTCGGCGCAAAGGCCGGCGACCGAGAAGTGCGTGAAGTCGGCTTTGAAGCCCTTGTCCCGGACGATGAGCTCTTGGAGCGAAGCGGTTTTGATCGGATGCGAGACAGTCCTTCCGGCCACAGCGCGAGCACACGAGATGGATGTTCACGCCTGGGATGCGTTCTTTGACTTGCTGCGCGACGACCTGGGGCGTTAAGTGGCCGTCGGTGCTCATGATCTCGTCGACTATCGCCAGGCGTTGAGGCGTCATGCGATAGCCACGCTCCCCCAATCCTTCGAGGACTCGTTCGGCAGCGCGCGCCTCGATCTTTGGCCGGCACTCGAATCACCACTCATGCCCCAGGGCACTAAGCGGGTGTGCTATCCAGGTCGCTCGGAGAGAAAGGGCGGGTTGGTGAAGTACGTTTCAGGACTGAGATGCAGGGAGTGCGGCCGCGACTATCCGGTCGCTCCGGAGCACGTCTGCGAGCACTGCTTCGGGCCTCTCGAAGTCGCCTACGACTACGAGGCCATGCGCGCCGGCATCACGCGCGAGGAGATCGAAAGAGGACCTCGGACCATGTGGCGATACGCCTCTCTGCTCCCGGCGCCCGAGGATCGTGTAGTCGACCTCGCCGTGGGCTTTACGCCTCTGCGCCTTGCCCCCCGCCTCGCCGCCGAGCTCGGCCTCAGCAAGTTGTGGTTGAAGCTCGACGGCGCCAACCCTACGCATTCCTTCAAGGACCGCGTAGTGTCCGTGGCTGCGGCTGCCGCGCGTTCGTTTGGGTACGACGTGCTCGCATGCGCCTCGACGGGCAATCTAGCGAATGCCATGGCCGCGCATGCCGCCGCAAGCGGAATGCGAAGTGTCGCGTTCATACCGAGCGATCTCGAATCGGGAAAGGTGGCCGCAACCTCGATATACGGGGGCCGGGTAGTTGCGCTCGACGGCGGCTATGACGACGTCAATCGGCTGTGCGCTGAGCTATCGGGCTCCAAGCAGTGGGCGTTCGTCAACGTGAACGTGCGGCCCTATTACGCCGAAGGCTCGAAGTCGCTGGCGTTCGAGGTTGCCGAGCAACTCGGGTGGCGCTATCCCGACGCCGTCGTCGTCCCAATGGCATCGGGGTCGTTGTTTACGAAAATGGCAAAGGGGCTGCGTGAGCTTCACCGCGTGGGTTTGGTCGAGGCCGAGCCACGCACCATCATTCATGGAGCCCAGGCAGAAGGTTGCTCTCCTATAGCGGCGGCCTTCCTGGCCGGCTTTGAAGAGGTGCGCGCGGTCAAGCCGAATACGATCGCGAAGTCACTAGCCATCGGCAATCCCGCGGACGGCTACTACGCCTTGAAAGAGGCGCGCGCGACGGGAGGAAAAATAGCGGCCGTGTCCGAGGCATCGGTAGCGGATGGCGTCCGGTTGCTTGCGCGCACGGAGGGGGTGTTCACCGAAACCGCCGGAGGTGTAACTATCGCGACTCTCGAGCATCTGGTGCGGGCGGGCAGCATCTCACCGAACGACGAGACGGTCGCGCTCATCACGGGCATTGGGCTAAAGACGATCGAGGCTTTCGGCGATGCAGGTCCCACCGACTCGGGCCCGCCATCGCTCGACGCAGTGGAACGGATCTTCGAGGAGGCGCCGCTTTGAGCCATCAGGTAAGGATCCCGACGCAGCTGCGCTCGTTGACGGGCGATGCGTCCGTCGTCGAGGCGTCCGGCGGCACGATCTCTGAGGTCGTAGACGATCTCGACTCCCGTTTTCCCGGCGTCAAGGAGCGTCTGATGGACGGCGACACGGGAAAGCTCAGACGCTTCGTCAATGTCTATCTCGGCGACGAGGACGTGCGTTTCATGCAGGGAATCGACACGCCGGTTCCCGAGGGGGCCCGGCTATCCATAATCCCTGCAGTTGCCGGCGGGGCCCCCACCCCCCCGGGCCGAGTGGGTGGTGAATGGCGGTATGCGCCACCGGCCACCCACTCGGCGGGATGGG
>JACDBF010000395.1 GCA_013695055.1 Actinomycetota bacterium | reverse complement strand
ACCGAGGTTCGAATCCTCGCGGGGCAGCCAGAATGAGCGCGTGGCGACGTGCCCGAGTGGTTTAGGGAGCGGTCTGCAAAACCGCGTACACGGGTTCGATTCCCGTCGTCGCCTCCACAATCTGAGCGTGTATCGCACCCGCGCTCGCATCGCGGCCATCACTTCGGGCGGCTCGCGGTGCCAATCGGGTGCCTAACTACCAGGACGACGTGACCGAGACGCAGCTCTACGTCCCCCTTCGGGGCAACGCCTACGGACTCTTGGCCGGGGCGCCGGCTGCTGCCTTCGTGCGTTCCCTGAAGGTCGCTGCCGTCATGCATGACCAATTGTTCCTAGATGAAGGGTCGTGGTCAGGCATCGCGGGACCCGGTGGCAAGACAGAGTGGCGAGATCCTCAGGGAACCGGCCCGGGTGGGCTCACGTTGCAACCGCCACGTGAGCGCGCGGCGTCGCGCGGTCGGGATTGGCACATTGCCATGAGGCCATCGGATTCCGAAGGTCCGATGCGCGCAATTATCCGATCTTCGACCACGCTCAGTATGCGGGCGACGTTTGAACCTATCCGACAGTCGCTGCCACGCGCGTTCGAGTGGATCGACTTCGTCAGCCACGACCTCTACCCAGACGACAAGAGGCTCACCAAACGGCTTGCGAGCGCGGAAGTGCGCGACGGCCTGCTGAGCGAGGCGTTTCCCGACCGGTTCACCAGGTCCCTCATCGCCGAGAGCACTATGCATAGCTTGGTTCTCGGGATGCGCATGGGGGCTGCCGTCCGGCTCGACGGTCTACATCGGTCGGTACTAGCAGCCCGTCTTGCTCGCGGGGAAGCGCGCCCCACTTTGGGCGGCCACGCGCTCGTAGCGACGATCCCAGACGTGCGCAACCTCCCGTGGGAGGAAGTCGATGAGGTCCGCAAGATGAAGGGCATTCCGCGCCTCAGGGCAATTCTTGCTGACGTAGAAATGGCTGCGCTCGAGGCCACCGCCGAGGGGGGCGATCTCGACGAAGCCATCTTGCGCGAGTACCACGAGCAGTACCGTAGAGCGACCGACGACGCCGGCTGGACCGGGCACGCCGTAAGTGTCCTCCTCGGCGCTGCAACGTCAGTAGCGACGACGCCACTGGCAGGTCCCGCCGGGATTGTCGTTGGAGTCGGCATGGCCGCCGCTACCGAGACGGGGAGTTACTTCCTCCGGAAGCGGCGACGCCGCGACACCTGGATGGCCGCGGCCGACGATCTACGCGCGCGCGCAACTCGCTCTCACGGCGACTCGAACTGATCAGCCACTTAGAATCGCGTTCATGCGGTCCGCCGCATCTCTCTCGAGCGCGGGGATGACGTGCGAATACGTGTTCATGGTGAGCGCGATGGTGGAGTGGCCGAGCATCTCCATGACGACGCGCGGATGCGTGCCCTGGGCGAGCAGTAGGCTCGCGGCGGTGTGCCTCAGGGAATGGAACCGGATGCGCGGCAGCCCGGCCGCCCGCGTCACGTCGAGAAACTCCCGATATACGGCGGTCCCGTACAGCGGGCCGCCGCGGGGCGTGGTGAACAGGTGCGTACCGATCATCGGGCCGTCCTGGACCTTCCTGAGCGCTTGGAGGGCCAGCTCGGGGAGCGGCAGAGTGCGACGGCTGCGTGGCGTCTTTGTTTCCACGAGCTCGAGCCTGCCATCCACGCGCTGGAGGGCATGCCGGACTCTCAAGGTGCCGGCTGCGAGATCCACGTCCGACCATCGCAGCCCGAGCAGCTCGCCTTGCCGCAGGCCGGTCACGACGGCGATCGTGAACAGTGCCTCCAGTCGATGGCCGCGGATGTTTTCGAGGAAGGTCCGAACCTGAGGCGCGTCCCATGCCTCTACCTCCCGATGCTCGACGTGGGGCGGCTCCGCCAGTCCCGCAGCGTTGCGAAGGATCAGTCCATGTCGGACGGCTCGGGTGAGCGCGGTCCGCAGGATGGCCCGCGCGTGGTGGCAGGTCCGAGCCGAGAGTCCGTTATCGGCCATCGCGCGCAGCATCCGCTCCACGTCGCCGGGGGTGAGCTTCGTCAGCGAGACGCGTCCGACATGGGCGGCGTGATGCGTGCGGACCATGCCGGCATAGCGGCGCCAGGTCGAGGGTCGGACCGTCGAGCGACTGGCGTCGAGCCAGTCGTCCAAGTAGGCGCCCACGGTCAGGCGATCGCTCGTCGGCTGGAGTCCGGCCTCTATTCGTCGGCGAATGACGGTGAGCTTCTCAACTACCTCTCGCCGCGTCTTGCCGGACACCGATCGGCGCACGCGCTTCCCGTCGTGCCAGCCGAGGTCGATCATCGCCCGCCATGACCCATCATCTCGCTGGTAGAGGCTCCCTTCACCATGCCCGCGGCGCTTCATCGGTCCTCTCCGGTGAGGATCGCTTCTATCTCGTCCAGGTGGAGCGCCTTGCGCCGCTCGGTGCTGGTGACGGCCGCGCCATGCTGTGGGATGAGTCCATAGGTACCGAAGTCCCACGCGCGCGGATCGCGGCGGCGTGCCTTGACCAAGGTCAGTCGTTGACGTTTCGCCATCCTCCGCAAGCGGTTTTCGCGGACCTTCTCGGCATTGTCCATTGTTTCCTCTCCGTCATGCTGCAAGATATGCCGGAAAGTGTACTGAAGGATATACCGCAAGGCAAGCAGCAGCCACCAATAAACAGCGTGGACATAGGGCGCGTTTTGCGACCTAAGCGACGAAAGCCGCCGGTTATCCTCACGCACCGTCTAGACCAGTCGGGCGTGTGGAGCAAGGCTTCCCGGCGGCTCCGATGCTGATGCTGAAACGGCATGGCGGTTGCTTAGAAGAGACGCCCCCGACCGGTCACTCTGGGGGGAACAGAGAGACCGGTCGGAGTACCTGTCTATGCTACCGCTCCGCAACGACCGGTGCGCCGTTTCAGAGGTGCTGCGTCTAGGGGACTAAGCCCGGAGTTCGGGCCCTGGGACCATCAGCCTATGGCGAGTTGCGAAGGCGAGCCCCGATGATCGCGGCATGCCACCCCCTGTCCTCCTG
>JACDBF010000307.1 GCA_013695055.1 Actinomycetota bacterium | reverse complement strand
GCCAAACGAGGCGAAAGTGGCCCCGTGAACGATGACAAACAGACTTAACGGCTGCTTTTCCGTCTGAAATCGCTTCGTATGCGCGCCGCACAACCATTTTTGATTACTTGTTCAGAGGTTCCCTAAGGCTTCTACGAATGAAAGCCTTTCCTTTGTCGCCATGATGGCAGTCCCGCTCACCTGTCGGGTGGACTCAGTTTGAAGGATCACCTGTGTATGATCCGCCGCCGAATCCGGCAACACTTCTTTCACTCGGAAGAACTGCGGTTCGTCGTTACCGAGGAAGTCTATAAGCAGCGGGCCGTTGGGCTCCAAGTTGGTGGAGATGCCTTTCAGATAAATCCAGGCATTCTTGCCGTCCCCTTGGCGAATACTCTCCGCCGTTTGCGGCTGCGTCATCCTTGGCCTCAAATGGTTCCACCTAGCCCGGGCCTTCAGGTCCTCGCTGGTTTCGAACGACTGCGGTAGTTCCCTTGGACCGGGTATGCTTTGAGACCTCGCGCCTTTGGGGACGATCACTTCTTCCTTGAAGTTGTCATCGAGGGTGTAAGCCAGGTACACACTGGAAGCTACGCCCGGTCGCGGCTGGTACCCTACGAGCCGTGCCAATTCCTGCACCGAGCGGAGTTCGGTGGCGATGCGCAGATAGCCTTCGTTGGCGATGCGCTCTTGATAGAAGGTCAGCACATCAGCCACCGTCGCCCAAGCATCCAGCAGGGTGATGGCGGGATCATCGTTGACATCGCGTGTGGTCAACTCAGCCAGCTTCGGATAATCGCTGCTCGATAGCCGCGCCCTCATGGTTTCGAGGAAGGTGGCGTGAGTGCCGATGCGGTAGGATAGCGCCGGCAAGCCGGGTCGGTTAGCCGTCGACAGAGGGGTCAATGCTTCCACGCCTTCGCAGCAACCGCAGGCCGCTGGGTGTGTTGAAGGCTGGCAACAGCAATCGGCCTTCATCGTCCGCCTCTCACGTCGAGGATCAGCCGTCCGTTCTCCGGAAAACTGGGGTCGTTATCCAAGCGGGCGATTTCGAGCGGTCCGAGCGGCAGCACGCCGTTTTCGATCTCGCTATTGGGTGGTTCATAAAGCCGCTGGAGCTTGTTGACCTTCACGCTTTCCACGCCGGTTACAGCATGAGCCAGGGCCACTAGTTTGCTCAGGTAGATGCCTTCGCCGAAGGTCAGGTTATCGGGATGGAACCCAAGCCGGCCATCCGGTAGCATCCGGTTGCTAAACACGTCGAGCAGCGCGGCCTTGACATGGCCTCGCAAATAACCGGGCAGGACGCAAATCAAAAGCTCGACATCAAGCGGCACCCGTTTCGCGGAGTGAACCACCAGGTCATGGCCAATGCGGCGGTAGCGATAAAGCCTGCCCTCGATTGCCTTCAGCAATCCGGCATCGGCATCTTCCCGTCCCAGCGGATCGACCACCACCAGCATTTCGTACCAACTGCCGTTCCAGCGCAATTGGGCGGCAGCACGTTGCACCTTGTTCGGGAACTCTCGCAAGACGATGGCAGCGTAGTCCTTCGGGGTGATCGTCCGCTCCAGCCTCTTGCGGAATAGGTGGGGGGCGAACAGCTCGACTTCGGCCAACGGCTCCGGCGCCGTCCCGCCGCGCGCCGGCAGGGGATTGCGGATATTCGCAATAGCGCCGCTCAACAAAGTCTTGCGTGTGACCAGATGGCTTATGGTTCCCGCACCCACATTGCCCGCAGGTCCGTTTCCCACCCGGTAGACTGCATGAAACATCGTTCCGGCATCTGGCCGTTGTCCCAATTCATCGTCGCCGAAACGCAGCCGGGCATGATCATCGTTATCCATCTCTACTACAAAATGGAGGTCCTCGTTTCGGCTACCGAGCAAATCCCGTTGAACGGTCCACTCTGAAACCACGGCGTTGGGTGCTGTGCCGGTGAGTTTCGCTTGCGGTAATGCCTGTCGAGCATCCTGGATCAGCATCCGCACGGTGGGCGTATCTACCTCGACGGGCTGGCGGAAAGTCAAAGGCCCTTTCTTGAGCACAGGCTCGTAACGATCCGGAATGACCACCGTGTCCGCCACCGCGCCGGTGCAGTCGCACTCCTCGATGGTTTCCTTGACAGGCACCGGGTCCAGGACTTCCTCAACGGTCAAGCCGTGATCCACCAGGATCAGATTGCCGCGGACGGCGCTGATGTATTCAATCACCGTGCAATCCGGTGGAGGCCCAAGTCCCGAGAGACACAGCGGGAAAGGCAGGGCGTCTTCTTCGGCC
>JACDBF010000390.1 GCA_013695055.1 Actinomycetota bacterium | reverse complement strand
AACGGCGGAACCGCGCCCGGATATCTCTCGGTGCCGGAGTCCGGCAGCGGTCCGGGGGTCATCTTGCTCCAGGAGTGGTGGGGTCTCGAGGACCATATTCGCAATGTGGCAGACCGCTTCGCCGTCGAAGGGTTCGTGGCGCTCGCCCCCGACCTCTACCGGGGGACGACCACCGAACAGCCCGACGAAGCCGAGCAGAAGATGATGGCCATGTCGATGGATCAGGCCGTCAAAGACATGCGCGGCGCCGTCGATCACCTCGCCGGGCACGAGGCCACAACCGGCGACGCGGTCGGCTCGGTGGGGTTCTGTCTCGGAGGAGGGCTCTCGGTGTGGGCGGCCAGCATGAACGACAAGGTCGCGGCGACGGTCTCCTATTACTACGTGATGCCCCACGGCAAGCCGGACTTCTCGAAGATCAAGGGCCCGGTGCTCGGACACTTCGGAACCTCCGACGACTTCGTGCCGGTAAACGACTCACAGGCGTTGGAGAAGGAGATGAGCGATGCGGGCGTACGCGTGACCTTCGAGTACTACGAGGGGGCCGGCCATGCATTCTTCAACGACACGAACCGTCTGGGCACCTACGACCGAAACGCCGCCGACCGTTCATGGCAGCGCTCGATCACATTCCTGAGGGACAACCTCGGCTAAAAGGCCCGAGTCTCAGCCGCAGATGGCGGTGTAGTGCTGGAAGACTCGCTGGCGGCGGAGCGGGCTCTTGCTTAGCTTCGCCCTCCAGACGTTGTAGGCGCTCATGGTGCGGCCGGCGGCGGCAACCCGCTCGCCCTGATCGGCGACGAGCTGCTCGAGCGAGCTGTAGCTCGAGTCCTCGAAGGCGCAGAGTCGATACGCTTCTAGCACCGAGAAGCGGGCCAAGCCCTTGCTGCCGGTTCTCTTGTGCCTGCCTCCCGGCACGGCTCGTTGAGCCGACAGGAGCGTCTGGGTGCCGGCGACATCGAAGGTGACCGTTCCGGCGGCCGTCCTCGGGGCCATGGCCACCCGGTGGGCGACGCTGGTGCCGAGGCTGTAGGTCCCCGGGGCCATCCCGGTCGTGTCGACCACGAAGGCGACGTGATCGGTCTCGCCCACGTCGAGCACTGGGTCCCTGAAGAGCATCGTGTAAGCGCCGTCGGCGGGATAAGCGACCGTCGCGGGGCCCGGAGTGGGCGCCGACATCTTGAAGTCGTAGGACGGGGCGTTGCCCCGATAGGACATCTCGACCCACGAGCGAGCGTCGGCGGGCAGCTCACCGAGCGACGTCGTGACCTGGTCGAAAGCGGTTGCTCCGGGGGCCACTATCGGCATGCTCAGGCTGTAGATCTGGTCTTTCACCCGCACCTGGTTCTTGTTCTGCTGATAGCTGTAGGACACCGTCGCCGTGAGCGCGACCGGCGTGGTGGGGGCGTTCTCGGGCACGGCGATCTTGAAGGCCGTGTAGTCCATCTCGTTCGGCGCCAGGCTGTCGTTGTCCCACAGGGAGGTGTCGGTCCGGCCCTCGGGATAAGTCACTTGATAGCCGGCGGGGGCCGTGACCGTGACGGAGAATTCGGTGAGGGCGTCGGGCCCGGCCAGCCAGGTCAGAGCCATCCAGCCGGTCTGGCCCGGCATCATCGCGGGGGCAGTCGAAGAGCTCAGAGTGACTCTTCCGGGAGGGGCCCCAGTGGCGCCGCTCAGTGGCAAGAGGCCCATTACCAGGGCCGACATCAGGCTTATCACTAGTGTCTTTTTCATTAGCCATGGCATCGACGCCGGCCAGGAAGAACCTGACAGACAAGGCGTAAGCAACTGTGCCTACAGCTCAAGCAAAACGAACCGTGCCGAGTGGGTGGTGGATGGCGCATACCGCCACTCACGACCCACTCGGCAGCACTGTGGGATTCGCGGCAAAGCGATCGACGGGTTCGCTTAGCTATCGAGGGCTTCGTACACCGCGCTCACCGTGCCCGCATAGACGGCGTGCATAGTGGCGTCCACGGCAAGCGCCTTGGCTCCCCACTCCGTGGGCTTGGGCGCGATTCCGAGCGCGGGAAGCATGGTCAGGCCGGACCCCCAGACCAGGGCGAACAACGCTCCGGTGGCACCCTTGTTCCCCACCCCCACAGCGCCCAAGAGGCCGCGTACCGCGCCCCATCCGGTGCCGTAGCTCCAGTGCGTCACATTGGAAAGTCGCTGTTCCGCTTGCTCGCTCGTGGGTTCCACATCCAGCACGGTTTCGACCGCCTGAGCGGGCGCAGTGCTCGCCGATCGATCCGTCAGCTTCATCTCGACCATCTGAAATGCGGTCATTGCCGCGGTTCCCGCCGCGCCCGCTACGAGTCCTTTGGCCACGGAGGCCGTTGCATCTCTAAAAGCCATGCGCTCCCTTTCCTGAGAGAACGCGCGCGCTCGGGGGCGCGGCGCGTTCCGTCGATAACAAACAGGGCCGTCTCCTAAATGAAGGCCTTGATTCGTAAGCCTTCCCACGAGGCTTCACCGTGAAACAGCAGGATCTGTGGCTTCTTCAGCCTTTAATGGGGGCATGGCCTCAGTGGGCGACGCCGCCGCAATCCTGGCCGCTCTTCAGGAGCGGTCGTTCGCGCGCGCAGGCCGGGCTACGCGCAACTCCTTTCCGCCCGAGCGCCGGATGGACGGCTACCTTCTCGAGCAGGTCCTACGGACGCGAAGCTATTTGGTGGTTGCGACCACGCGCGGCGATGGCCGCCCTCACGCCACCCCTTCGTCGTTCATATGGCTCGACGGCAAGATCTGGCTTCCCACCGAACCCCATACGCGCGGGCCCGCAACATCTCGGTTGCGCCGGATGCGGCGATGGTTTTGAGCGAAGGGGAAGGCGACTCGCACGCGGCAGTACTAATCACGGCCCGAGCATCGTTGCTAGATGCAGCCCATGCGCCTCCCGGGCCGGCCCAAGGCTGGACCGAGAAAATCGGGCATCCTCCCGAGTGGGCGGCGCTGTGGATCGAATTGGCTCCCACCTCTCTGCTGTCGTACGCGGCCCCGGGCTGGCGACTCGAAACTTGAAGGCTCGACGGAGTGGCGTCGGTCTCAGTCGTCGGGATGGGCGATGCGTTCGAACCTTAAATCACGGCTCCAGCGAAGCACCTTTTGTCCCGCCCCGAAGATGATGTAGCTCGCGCTTTCGATCTCCAGCGAAAAGAGATGAAAGGGTTCGTCCGGGCGCCAGTCGATCCGCTTCTCGGTAGCGTCGCCGTATCTATCCCTGCGGGCCGCGTCGGGCACATCTGCCGCCCGACCGGAAAGCTTGAAGTCGCCCTCAGTCCCCTCTCTCTCGCAGGTCGCGCTGTGCAAGGTAACGCGCGGATCGCGAGTGATATCGAGGGCTTTGCGAGAGCGCCACATCATCCCGAGCATGAGCTCACCATCAACGATGTAGGGCTCGATCGGGCTGATGCGCGGGCCCCCGTCCTTTCTGAGAGTCCCAATGAGCGCCAGTCCGCGGTCACCGAACCGCTTCTTACCAAGAGTAGCGAGCTCGGGGGCCGCTTCGGCAAATTGCTGCCATCTCATCCGGTCACCTCCGATCCGGGCCGTGGCGTACGACCGGGATCACGCTATCAAGTCGAGAGAGGCTGCTAGCGAATCTTGACCAGCGCGCGAAGGAAGTTGGGCAGGCGATCGACCTCGGTCTTGGGCAAGAAGGCGTCGGCCCATATGGGCCGAAAGTCGAGGACCGCAGAAAAAGCCAGGATGCGGGTGTGCGGGGCCACTTCACGGATGGCCTTGGCCGTCATGGCGCCGTCGACCCCCGGCATCAGGTAGTCGAGGATGACGAAGGTCGGCTGCATTTTCTTGGCAGCGATCACGGCGCTGGGCCCGTCTCCGGCGGTCTCGACCGGTCCTTCGAATTGCTCCTCGAGCAGGATTCTTACGATCTTGCGAACGCTCGGGTCATCGTCGACGATCAGCAGACGCGCATGCGCCCAGGCCCCATTGTCTTCAGGACGTGCGTGGGCAAAGGTCATCCCCCTTGGTATCGGCAGGTGTGGGGCCGCGTTTAGGGCGCGTTTGTCCCTAGTGGCCGGCCGTGGGCGGAAGAGCACCGAGCGTCGTAGCCTGCAAGAGCTTGCACCGCTGGGGTCAGCCTCCCGTTGACCGCGAGCGCGACCGAGGACGAGAGGATGGTTGTGTGCCGGTAATAGAGGTGGAGGGGCTGCGCAAGGAGTACCGGCGCGTGCGCGCCCCGAGCACGCTGGCCGTGGACGGGCTCGATCTGGCGGTGCCCGAGGGTGGCGTCTTTGGCTTTCTCGGGCCCGACGGGGCCGGCAAGACCACGACCATCCGCTGCCTTCTCGGTTTGGTCAGGCCCTCGAGCGGCCGCTGCCGGTTACTGGGGGCGGATAGCAGCGGTGAGCTCCACACGGTTATCGGGCGCACGGGAGCGATCGTCGAGACGCCGCTTCTGTTTTTGGGCTTTTCCGGACGGCGCAACCTCGAGCTCCTGGCGCGCACCCAGGGTATCGGCCGCGCCCGGGTGACCGAAGTGCTCGAGCTGGTGGGCCTGGCCGAGCGCGCCTCCCACCGGGTCAAGACCT
>JACDBF010000378.1 GCA_013695055.1 Actinomycetota bacterium | reverse complement strand
GAGGGCCTGATGGAGGGCTTTTTTGCCAAGGCCTTCCGATCCGGGCTTCAACCGGTCGAAGTCGGGCGCCGAATGGTTCGGGAGATGGAAGAGAACCGAACCGTCTCGGTGAACAGCGTCTATGCCCCCAACGAGTTCCGCATCTTCATCAGCCCCGACGATTACGAGCGATTCGGCCCGATGGAAGCGGGGCTCCAAAGGGAATTTGGCGAGATGGTGATCGATGCCGCCAAGAAGAATCGGTGGCACCTCATGGGGGTGCCGCGCATCTCCTTCCACGAGACCGAGGAGCTGGGCAAGGGGGAGTATCGAACCGAGGCGTCTCTGACCGCCGACCCCGACGCTCCCGGCCCCCGAGCGTCGACGCATGAGCCCGACCGCAAGAACCTTTCGGCGACGCGAGCTATCTCGTCCGACACCGCCCAACGCTTGGGGATGACCGCGGCACGAGTGCAGCTCATAGTGCTCGACGAGCACGGCGACGCCAAGGAGAGAATTGACCTAACGAGCTCGCCGGTGGCGATTGGCCGGCAGTCGACCAACGACGTCGTGCTGCCCGATCCGAACGTCAGCCGGCAACATGCGGAGCTGCGCCAAAAAGGGGATGGTTGGGTCATAGCGGACCTAGGATCGACCAATGGAACGTCCGTCAACGGCAAGCCGGCTCGAGAGCAGACGCTACAGAGCGGGGATCGGATCTCGTTCGGCACCAGCGACCTGCTCTTCGAGATGACGCCGGCCACCTGACCCATGCCCAATCTCGTCCTGGAGTTGCTGAAATATGCCTTTCTGGCGATCCTCTACATCTTCCTCGCGCGCGCCGTCAAGGCGATCTACCTGGAGCTGCGGCCTGCCGGCGGGCGCCGGCCTCCTGCCCAGCGTCAGCCCGCTCCGACGCCGGCCCGGGCCCCCTCTCGCCGGCCCAAGAAGGCCCCGCGCAAGCTCGCCGTGGTCGAGGGAGACTCCCTAAAAGGAAAGTCATTCGATCTCGCCGACGAGCTCTTGGTGGGGCGGGCCGACAAGTGTCAGCTCGTTTTGCAGGACACCTATGTCTCGCAGGTCCATGCCCGCATCTTTCCGAGGGGCGAAGGCGTGGTGGTCGAAGATCTCGGCTCCACCAACGGGACATACCTGAACCGGCGGCGGATCACTTCGCCGACCGAGCTGCAGAGAGGCGACCAAGTAAAGATCGGCAAGACCGTGTTGGAGGTACGTAAGTGAACATCAAGGTCGGCGCTAGCAGCGACGTCGGTCGGGTGCGGGACGCAAACCAAGACGCCTATCTGATCGACGCGCCGCTCTACGTGATCGCCGACGGGATGGGTGGCCACGCGGCAGGTGACGTCGCGGCTGTCACCGCGGTGAAAGTCATCTCGGATGAGGCTGGCCGCGTGTCGGCGCAAGAGCCGGACTCGCTGGCCGCACTCCTCAAGGACGCCAACGCCGCGATCTGGGAGCGTGCGCAGTCCGAGCGCGCGTTTCAGGGAATGGGCACGACTTGCACGCTCGTCTACGCGAGCGATGCCGCCGGTTACATCGCACACGTGGGCGACTCGCGCGCCTACCGCCTCAGGGGAGGGGGCCTGGAGCAGCTGACGGAGGATCACACCCTCGTCGGCCGCATGATCAAAGAGGGTCGGATCGGCGCCGGTGAAGCTCGCACCCACCCGCAACGCAACGTCATCACGCGCGCGCTCGGCATCGACTCGAGCGTGGAGGTCGACCTTCGGGAGATTGACCTCGAAGAAGGCGACCGCCTCATGCTGTGCTCGGATGGGCTCTCGTCCATGCTCGACGAGAGCGCAATCGAGAAAGGGTTGGCGGAGGCCCCCGATCCTCAAGCGGCGGCCGATCGGCTGGTCGAGCTCGCGAACGATGCGGGGGGGGAGGACAACATCACCGTCGTGGTGCTCGATGTCGCCGGCGGCGACGGCCCGGCTCCCGCGGGCGCGGTCGTGCCGGCACGCAGCGATCAGGAGCCGCGGGTCGACACCCAGCCGGACGCCCAACCGGGCACCAAAAGCATCTCGGCCGGCTCCGACGATGGCCGCAGCGAGCGGCGGCGGCGCGCGATCATTCGGAGGCGACGGCTGGTCGTCTCGCTCGTCGTGCTCGTGGTGGTGCTCGGCGGCGGCTACGCGGCCGCGCGCTGGGCACTGGATAACTCCTTTTACATAGGAGCCAGTGATTCGGGGGCCATCAGCATATACAGAGGAATCCCCGAGGAGATCGGGGGCCTGACCCTTGCCGAGGTCGAGCGAGAGACCTCTCTTGCGCTCGAAGACCTTCCCGAGTCGCGGCGCGAAGACGTGATCCTGGGCATGAAAGTGGAATCGCTGGCCGACGCGGATACCACCGTGTCGAATCTTCAGGACATTGCGCGCGCGTACAGGCGCGAGACCGCGCCGACCAAGGACAACCCCTGATGCAAGCAACCGCTCGTCGCAACACCGAGCTCTCTCTGTTGATCCTCGCCCTCATCCTGGGCGGGGGGGCGCTGGCACTCGTCGCCCTGGCGCGGAGCACCGACAAGCTGGCGACGGCCTTACCGTTCACGGCCGTCGTGGCCGGCTGTTACATCGGGGCCCACGTAGCAATGCGCAAGCTGGTGCCCCAGGGGGACCACTTGCTGCTGCCGTTAGCCGCGGTCCTGAACGCGCTCGGATTAGCGGCGGTCTACCGGCTGTCCCCTAACGGCTTCGGACCAACGCAGGTCACCTGGACGGTCATCGGAATCGGGCTGCTTCTTGCCACTCTGGTGCTGGTTCGCGACTTTCAGGTGCTTGCGCATTACAAGTACATCTTCGGCTTCGTGGGAGTCGGGCTGCTGTTGCTGCCGCT
>JACDBF010000367.1 GCA_013695055.1 Actinomycetota bacterium | reverse complement strand
CGGCCTCGGCGATGCTGGCGGACCTCAGCCGCGAAGCCGCTCGTTCGCTCGCCGGAATCGAGCACGCATCGGCCGCGGTCGCGACCCTCGTGTACCCGCAGCAACCCGTCCCCACCTCGGCGAGCGGCCTGCTGGTGGCCGAAGAGGGGCGAACCCTGTCCGCGTGCACATGGTCGTCGGTCAAGTGGCCGCACGCGGCTCCGCCGAGCGGGGACCTGGTGCTCCGCTGTTTCGTGGGCCGGGCGGGCCGACATCCGGCCCTGAACTTGAGCGACGACGAGCTCGTGGCGCAAATCTCGGGAGATGTCGACGAGGTGCTCGGCATCGGCGGGCCGCCTCGAAAGTCGAGAGTCACTCGCTGGGAGAACGGGCTTCCGCAGTACGCCGTCGGACATCTCGATCTCATCGCCTCCATCGAGGCGGCCTTGTCCGAGTGGCCGGGCCTGGCCCTTGCGGGAGCCAGCTATCGGGGGACGGGGCTGCCCGATTGCATCCGCCAGGGCCAGCAGGCCGCCCGGCGAGCTCTGGGAGCAACCCAGTCCCGGGCCCGGCGAGTCTGAGGCTTTCTTCTAGCCCAGGGCCGTGAGCGCGTCCTCCAGGCCCCGCACGAACGTGGGATAGGGGTAGATCAAGTCCCGAAGGGTGGCGATCGGGATGCGCGCTTTTACGGCGAGCACCAGGAGGCCCAAGACCTCACCGGCGGCGGGCCCCATGACCGAGGCTCCGAGCAGGATCCCCTCGTCGGCGTCGGCGATGAGCTTGGCGACGCCGTGCTCGGCTCCCGGGCCGTGGATATAGCCGCGCGCGGAGGCCTTGGTTTCGGCCACTCCGGTCTTGATGCTGAGGCCCTGCTCTCGGGCGACTTTCTCCGACAGGCCCACGCTCGCCACCTCTGGATCGGTGTAAGTCACGCGCGGGACCGCCAGGTAATCGGCGGGGGCGTGGTCGCGGCCCAGAATGTCCGCGGCCGCTACCCGCCCCTGATAGACGGCGACGTGTGTGAACTCCCCCTTGCCGGTTACGTCTCCCACGGCCCACAGCCCATCGGCGGCGCGCAGGCGATCGTCGACCCCGATCGACTTGGCGTCCGGGTCGAGACCGAGGGCGTCGAGGCCCAGGGCTTTCAAGTTGTGGCGTCGTCCGGTCGCGACCAACAGCCGCTCGGCCTCGAGAGTCGTGCCGCCTTTGAGATGCACCTCGATGCCTCTGCCCGAAGAGGAAACCGACTCGGCCGACGAGTCCATGTGAAGCTCGAGTCCCTCGTCTCTGAGAACGGCGCCGAGGGCTTCTCCATTCTCGGGCTCCTCCGGGGGCAAGGGATGGCCGGCGATCTCGACGACGGAGACCTTGGTCCCGAAGCGACTGTAAACCTGCGCCAGCTCGAGGCCTATGGGGCCTGCTCCCAGCACGATCAGCGAGGCGGGCGGCCTCTCGGCCTCGATCGCCTCCCGGTTGGTCCAGTAGTCGACGTCCTCAAGGCCGTCGATCGGAGGGACCGCCGGCTCCCCGCCGGTGGCGACAACGATCCCCCGCCGAGCCGAGTGCTGCTCGCCGTCGACCTCGATCCGGCCCGGCCCGACGATGCGGGCCTCGCCGTGAACCACGGTCGCTCCTTGCTTCTCATGACGCTCGACCGCGGCCTGGTCGTTCCAGTCGGCGGTGAACTTGCGCACGCGCGCGGCAACCGGGGCCCAGTCGGCCGAGATCTTCGCCTCCCCGGCGAGACCCGTCGCACGGGCCGCCTCCGCAAGCGTATTGCCGGCTCGAACCATCACCTTCGAGGGAATGCAGCCCCAATAGGGGCATTCGCCTCCGACGAGCTTCTTCTCGACGGCGAGGACATCCAGGCCGGGCCCGGCGGTCCTGGTCGCAACCTCCTCGCCTCCGACTCCCATGCCGATGACGATCACGTCATGCTCTGTGCTCACGTGTGGCCCTTTCGCCGCGCGGTTGACTGGAGCATTATCGGCTGCGTCGATCTCCTTTGCGTCATCCTCCGCTACCCTTCCAGGGGTCTAGGCCGAGTGGGTGTCAGGTGGCGCATACCGCCATTCAGCGCCCACTCGGCACAGGGTCTAGGAAGGACGCGCACCGTATGAGCGACGAGTTGATCTACACGAGCTATCCCGTTTTCAAGGCGTTGCCGAACGCGCTCCCCGAAGCGGAGCGCGATGTCGCGGCAAAAGAGGTCGCCGCCCTGCTCGACGACTGGAGCGATCGCGTAGCTACGCGCGGCGTCTACTCGACGGCGGGATTCAAGGCCGATGCCGACTTGGTCTTCTGGTGGGTGGCGTCGTCGCCCGACCATCTTCAGGATCTGCACGTTGCCTTTCGGCGCACGCACGTGGGTCGCGCTCTGACCGAGCGCGAGCTCTTCTTGGGTCTCGTGCGCCCCGCCGAGTTCAGCAAGGATCACCAGCCCGCCTTCGTTCAGGGCAAAGAACCCAAGAAGTACATGTGCGTCTATCCATTTGTGCGGACGCCCGAGTGGTATCTGCTTGAGCCGGCCGAGCGGGGGCAGGTGCTTCGCGAACACGGTTTGGCCGGACGCGAATATCCCGACGTGCTCGCCAATACCACGAGCGCGTTCGGCATCGGCGACTACGAATGGATTCTCGCTTTCGAAGCCGACGGGCTCGATCGCATCGTCGACTTGATCCGCAGGCTCAGGGCCACCGAAGCCCGGCGCTACACCAAGCTCGAGGTCCCCTTCTTCACCGGCATCCGCAAACCGGTGGCCGAAGCCATAGCCGACCTCCCTTGATATCGACTGCGTCGACGCAAGCTTCTCGTACACACGATTCACCGCGCGCACGTTGATAGCGGGTTAGGCGCCCGGCGCGCGGTCCCGCTCGCGCTTCAACTCGAAGAAGCCGTCCTGGTCGATGAGCCAGGAGACGTGGTCCCACATCTCTCCGGCCGCCTCGCCCGTGGGGGCCGGAGAGAGAACTGGGCCGAACATCCCCCGGCCCGACGGAACGCAGATCGTGGGCACGCCGAAGCAGCCAACTTGCTCGACCGCAGCGTCATGCTCGGCGCGCACTTCCTTCATGGTCATCTCATCGCCGAGCGCTCGCTCGACAAGCTCCGACTCGAACCCGCAATCCGACAGCGCATCCTTCAGGGTTTCGACGGTCATCGACTGTCCGCCTTCATGCTTGCGATTACCTATCGCCTCATAAAGCGCGCCGACCGCATCGTTGCCTCGTTCTCGCTTCAAGAGCGCAAGCGTCCGAAGCGCCGGGGTGCCCGTCGTGTGCTCGTCGGCTAGTGGATCTTCCTTACCTTCATTGACGAGCTTGAGGCTGAAGAGCCGCCACTCGATGTCGATGTCGCGCACCACCTGAGCTTCCCGGATCCATTTGGAGCTCTCCCAAGCCCATGGGCAGAGCGGGTCGAAGTGAAACTGCACCGTTTTCGTCATATGCGAGACAACCTCTAGAGCCTCGGCTTCATTCCGGACGCTTCGACGGCGCGCTGGAGGAGCCATCGGGCAAACGCCACTTGTGTGGCGCGATCAGCTCCACAGCTCCCTTCGGCCCCCACGATCCGCGCGCGTAGAGCTCGAGAGGCGGCGGGTTCTTC
>JACDBF010000341.1 GCA_013695055.1 Actinomycetota bacterium | reverse complement strand
CGGAGGGAGCAGAGACCTCGAGCTAGCCGGCGGCGCGCGCCCGCACGTCGAAGTAAGCGACGAGCGATAGGCACGAGGCGACGGGCCACAGCACGACGCCCGTGACGAGGCCTCTCAAGAGCGCCCCGGCCAGGGCCAGCACCGACTCGCTGTCCACGCCGAGCGCCCGTTCAACCACGGACGCCTGGGAATAGAGCACGAAATCGAGAATGAACGCGAGTAGGAGAACGACGAAGAGATAGGTGAATAAGCGCAAGGCATTTCGTTTCAGCAGCGATCGGGCCCGCGGAAGGGCCTCTTGCAGAGTCTTTCTCTCGAGCGCGATGACGTGAGCGAAGATCGGGGGGCCGAGCACCACGGTCGCCGGTATCACCGGCACGACCAGCAGCAAGACTGCGGCGATCACCGAATAAAGTCCCGTGGCTATGAGCGAAGACCTGAGAGGCCGCAGTTCCCTAAGCGCCCCTTTCACGCTCATGGGTCGCTCGTGGAGACGCTCGGTCATCACGACCGCGGCCGGCCCTACGAGCAGGCTGCCGAAAAGCTGCAGCGCTGCCAGCTGAACGAAAAAGACCATGAACGCGATGAAGCGAGAGCCGCCGGCGCTTTCCAGAACCACGATGCCCGCAACGGGAAGCACCCACAGGGGGAGCGCGACGACCAGAAAAGAAGGGGCCAGGACGCCGACATTGCTCCTGTAGAGCAGCGCCGCTTCGGTGACGAACGACCGAAACCCAAAGGGTCCGGGAAGAGAATCGTTGCCGGCCTCCAGTGCCGGCTCCGCGCGCGCGTCCACGACTTAGCCCGAAGCTAGCGCCCGACGCGCCGCTTCGCGAACCATCCGAGGAGGCCCAGGCCCGCCGCCCCCGCGGCTCCCATGGCGAGCTTCTTGCCGAGCTCTGTAGCCTCGACTTTGGCCCGCTCGACGAGCTCGTCGACTTTCTGGGCGAGCTCGTCCCTCGTGCGCTCGATCTCTACGACGGTGTCGCGCTTGCTCATTGGATTGATCCTCGTTCGTCTCGGAGTTTGTCTAGGCCGCGAGGGTACCCGAGCGCCTAGACGCCGGTGCGCGTTACCTCGGAAGTCGTGCGCGTGGAGCTTCCCGTCGACTTGCCCAGCGAACGGGCCATCTCGACGTCGTCCTTGATGGTCTTCTTGGTGAGGTCGGCGGAGATCGGGCTGGCGAGCTTCTTGCGTGCGAACAACGCGGCCCCTGCTCCGACGAGCGCGAGTATCAACGCGGTGACGATATCTGCGATCCACTGCCACAGAAAGGTGTCGAGCCCGTCCCTTAGAGCCAGCAGAACGAATATCAGGGCGAAGAAGCCGAACACCCCCGCGATCGCGATGATCGCCGCGCCCTTGGCCTTGACGGTCACCGACTCGCCGAGCTCCTGCTTGGCGAGCTCGATCTCCTTGTGAACGAGCACTGAGATGCCCTCGGTGATCTCCTTCATCAGCTGCCCGGCGGACTTGCCCCCCGCGCCGGGCTCGCCGTTCGTCGCTCTGTAGCTCATGGTCCCCTCCTAGGTTGTGGTCGCAGATTGTCGCGTTCGGCGCCGCTCGACAAGCACGGCGTTTAGCTCCGCTCCGAGCAGCGTGACCCTCGATATCAGATAGGCCACGATAAGCAGAGCCGCCGACGCCTTGAATACCCCAAAAGTCGCCTCCCGAGTCGCCGCTCCCGTTGCGAGGTAAAGCGCGCCGAGCGTTTTCAGCACCTCGAAAGCGAGAGCGGCGGCGAGAGCTCCGGGGAGGACGGCTCGCCACGGCCGCTCGGCCTTGGACAGAAAGCGATATGCGGCAACGAACAAGATCACGCTTATCGCGAAACCTCCCGCGTAAGACAGGCCGGCCACGACGAGCGACAGCGCGGTTCCTTCTCCGAAAGCTTCGTCCGAGTAGGTGGCCATGCCTCCCAGCCCCGCGCTCGCGATGGCGGCGGGCCCGAGGATCGCCAGCCAGCGCAGCGAGCGCAGTCGCTTCTCTACGAAGGTGCCCTCCTCATCCGCGCCAATGTGGTCGAGCTTGTTGAGAGCGTGCTCGAGGGCGACTATCGCCCCCGATCCCGTGTAGAGAGCCAGCGCGATCGAGATGAAGGCGAGGCTCTGGGCATTGTCCTCGAAGTAGCTCAGCCCTCCCGGCTTCAGGACATCCTTGAGAAGAGGAAAGGCGCTGATCCCGGCGTCGAAGATGCGGGCCTTCAGGTCGTCGTTGCCGAGGGTCACGAAACCGAGAATCGACACGCTCGCCAGGATCAGAGGGAAGATCGAGAAGAAGACGTAGTAGGTCAACGCGGCCGCATACGAGTTGCCGTCGTCCTCCGAGAAGCGTTTGAAGGTCCGCACCACGATATCGATGCCCCCGTAGCGGGCCCGGGCGCGCTCGAGGCGGAGCTTTGCCTGGGCGACTGCGCTGGTGACGGCTTGCATGACTACCTAGGGGGCAATACGAGGATCGGGGGCCGGGAAGGCTGTCAGCCGGCGCGTACGACTTTGTTGGCCTTGAGACACTTAGTGCAGACGTTGACCCGCTTCGAGACGTTGCCGACCTTTACCCGCAGTCGCTGAATGTTGGGGTTCCAGCGCCGTCGGGTGAGCCGGTGCGAATGCGAGATGTTGTTCCCGAAGCCGGGTCTCTTGCCACAGATGTCGCAAACGGAAGCCATGGCGTCGAAGGTTACCAAAGGTCGGCGGCCGGGTTGGATAGTGTCGTATCCATGGCCGATGTCGTCGCCGCGCCTCCGCGCGGGCTAGAGCTTTTCGCCTCTGGGCGGGCGGCGCGGCCGTTAAAGATCACGGGCAGGCGGGCCGAGGGGCTCGAGAAGCTGGGCCTGGCAACCGTGCAGGACCTCCTTCAGCACTATCCCCGCTCGCACGTAGATCGCACCAACCTCCGGACCGTGAGAGAGCTCGCTAGGGCGGCGTCGGCCGGGGGCAACTCCGAGGTTCAGGTCCACGCTCGCGTCAAGAAGATCGACAGGCCATTTCGAACTCGTTCGGGAAAACGCATGATCAAGGGCCTGATCGGCGACGAGACGGGCACCTTCGCCGTGACGTGGTTCAACCAGGAGTGGGTGGCTAGGGCGCTCACTCCCGGCACCGAGGCTTTCTTCTACGGACGGCTCGAACTCTTCCAGGGCAAGCTGCAGATGACCGCTCCGCGCTTCGAGATCGTGCGCTCGGGAAAAGAGCCCTTCAACGTCGGCCGCATCGTGCCCATTTACCCGGCGACGGCCGACCTCTCGAGCGACCAGCTGCGCCGCTTGATCTGGGAGAGTCTGAAGAGCGCGCCCCCCATCTTGGATCCTCTGCCCGGCCCCCTGCGGCGCAAGCTCCGCCTGATGAGCAGATCCGACGCCGTGCGCTTGATCCACTTTCCGGAATCCAAGGACGAGGTCTATGCGGCCCGGCGCCGCCTGATCTTCGACGAGGTCTTCACGCTTCAACTGGGCCTCGTCTACCGCAAGCGCAAGCTGGAGCGCACCGTCAAGGGCATCGCGCACGAGCGGCCGGAGGCCGATTCCCTGGCCGAGAGCTTTCTCGCCGCCCTTCCCTTCGAGCTGACCGATGCTCAGCGGCGCGCCTGCGCCGAGGTGGCCTCGGATATGACGAAGTCTTATCCGATGCACCGGCTCGTTGAGGGGGAGGTCGGCTCGGGAAAGACCGTGGTAGCCCTCTACGCGTGTCTTGCGGCCATCGCCGGGGGCTTCCAGGCGGCCTTGATGGCTCCCACCGAGGTGCTCGCCGAGCAGCACGAGCTCACCGTCGCCGAGCTCCTCGACCGCGCTTTTGGCATCCAGGAGTCCCGCAACCTCTTCTCGATCAGCTCCCGCCGCCCGGTCGCCCGATTGCTCACCGGCTCGGTGCCGGCGGTGAAAAGAAGGGCGATCCTGCAAGAGGTGGCGGCCGGCGAGGTCGATCTCCTGATCGGCACCCACGCGCTCATCCAGGAAGCGGTGGAGTTCTCTCGGCTCGGAGTTGCCGTCGTCGACGAGCAGCACCGCTTTGGGGTCCTCCAGCGTAAGAAGCTCGCGGAGAAGA
>JACDBF010000333.1 GCA_013695055.1 Actinomycetota bacterium | reverse complement strand
GCGGTCAGCCGGCGTCCATGTAGCGCTGTTGGAGGTATCTCCGAACATCGTCCTCGCGGATGCGATAGCCGCGGCCCACCCTCACGGCCGCCAGTTGGCTGGACTTCACGAGACGGTAGACGGTCATGTTGGAGACCCTGAGGAGGCGGGCGACCTCGGCGACCGTCAAAAAGCTCGTCGTGAGTGACGGCGCGTTGGGATTTTCCGACGGCTCTCTCATTGGGAGCGAACTATAGCAGTCCAGATTTCAGGTAACAGAGGGCACAGCAGCAACTCACGAGACGGCGGCGATTACGTCCTCGAACAGCCGCCAGGATGGCTCGTAGCAGCGAGGCGGCCGATTGTCGTCCAAGGGAATGATTATGACGTCCTTCTTCTCCGCCCAGGGAATCGAGAGCCCCTGGTCGTTGATGTCCATGACGGCAACAGTCGGAATGCCGCGCTCGATCGCCGCGCCGGCAAAGCCGTGGTCGGCGAGCACGAGATCGGGCCGCGGACCAGTCTCCAGCAGGGCTTCCATGAGCTTCGAGGAGTGAGTGTGCTTGAGGGACGCCCCGTCGGCCAAACAGCCCACCCCTCCGACATAGCGCACCTCGGAGCGACCTCGGCCGAAGTCGAGCGGCTCCTCAGCCCGAGCCTGAAGAATCTTGCCTCCGGCCGCCCTGTAGGCGCCGACGACTCGTAGGTGATGCTCGAGGATGCCCGTCGGGTGTCCCGTGCATGCCAGCAGCGTCGACCCTTTCCCGGCCTCGGCGGCGAGACGGCCGGCCCCCGTTCTCATGGCGGTGACCGTCCGGTCGGGGTCGATGAAGTCGCGGTCGTCCAGCTCTTCGAGGTCGTCTGAGCAGCCGGTGAGCTCCGACATGAAGCCGAGGATCTCTCCCGCCGAGTACCTGTCTGTTCCCGAGAGCCCGAATGCGGCCTCGGTGTCGCCGTCCAATAGGCCCCGGATCTTGGCGATGTTGCCTCTGCGGGGATGGGATACGTGCGGTCCCGTCACGCCGCAAGCCTGCAGCTCCTGTTTGATTGCATCGAGGTTCATGGCCGGATCTTAAGGGTCGAAGGGACGGCTCAGTGAGTGCACTGCCCCGTCGAGACGGCCTCCTCGCGGGTAGTGCCGCTGGCCACCTCGGCGGAGATCTCGCGACCCGTGAGGGCATAGCCGACACCGCTATCGGTAGTAGCTGCGGCAAAAACCATGCCCGCGACTTTCCCGCTCGGAAGCACGAAGGGCCCGCCGGAATCACCCCCCACGACCCTGGAACGGAGCTCGTAGACCTCGCGCGGCGCATCCGAGCGGGCGTAGATGTCTTTGCCCAACGCAACGAAGCGCTTTTGCACCGCGGCTCTCTGAGCATCTAGCCCGCCGTTCGCATCGCCCGGGTAGCCGAGAGTGGCGCCCACCGCCCCGCGGTCGAGCGCCTCGGTCGTGAGCTCCAGGGGAGGCCCACTGAGGCCCTCGGCCCTCACCACCGCCACGTCCGTGTTGGGGTCGAACAGGACGACCGTGCCGGGATGGCTGCCCGAGTCGTCCTCGACCGATAGCTCGTCCCCGCCGGCAACGACGTGCGCGTTGGTCACAACCGTCGAGTCGGCGGCGATCCACCCGCTGCCGAGCTGAGTGCCGTCGCACGCTGGGACCACCACGCGCACCGTCGATTCCGCCGCGGCCGTGATCGCTCGCCGAGCCAGCTTTCCCGCGGGGAGGGCGACCGGCTCGTCGAGCGGCCGGGGCACGCCCGCGAAAACCTGTGGAAAGTCGGCGGTATTGAGGTACTGACGAAGATAGGCGAGCACGTCGGGGGGCCTGGACGCCTCGTTCATCCGGCGGAGCACGAGCGAATCACCCAGAGCCCCGGCGAGCGGGCGGACCGGGCCGGCCGCAAGCAAAGTGCCGGCTATCCAGAAAAACAACAGAACGGCCGCAGCGCCGAAGATCGCCCCAAGAGTCGCGTCGAGCCCACCCAAGCGGGCCCGCCGCGCAACGAGGCCGAAGCGGCGGCCCAAGAGGTAGCCGATGGCCTGGCCGATCGACAGTCCCACGACCAGAGCGA
>JACDBF010000327.1 GCA_013695055.1 Actinomycetota bacterium | reverse complement strand
TCAGTCGGACGTTGCAGAGATGTATCTCGTCGAGCGTCCAGTCCCGCATGCCGGTGGTGCCGAGCGCGCATCCATCACACACTCCTTCTTTGAGGATCCGCCACGCGAAGCCGAGCTCGTCGCGGTTCTCCTTCAGCGCATTCCAGATCTCGGCGTAGTTGTTGGGGCGTTGCTCGCCGATCCCGAACGGTTTCTTGCTGGCCCACAGCGACGGGTCCCATCGGCGGCTCATCACGCAAACCTAACAGTCGCTACTCCGCGTCGACCGGCCCCGCAGCGAGCTCGGTCTGTTCGATCCTCGAACGGCAGGCGGGTCCATCCGTGGGACCACCGATCCGATAAGCGAACTCGCGGATGGCGTGTTGGGCGCTGGCATTGACGATCACGCCATCCGAGATGGATCTTAGGTAGTCCTCGACCAGACTGAGATCCTCGGCGGACAGCGCGAAGGCTCAACGCGCGCCATCCGGCAGCAGCTCCTCCAGGGCATTCGCAGCGATCGCATACTGATCGGCAACCCAAGCGTCGCCGAGATGAAGGTAGATGCGGGTCGACTCGATCGAGCGATGCGCAGCCTGCGCCTGCACCGCCTCCAACGACATCCCCGCCTCGCGCAGTCGAGTGAGACAGGTGTGGCGAAGCTGATGACAAGTGACAAGCCGGATGCCAGCTCGTTCGCGTGCGCTCGCAACGATCTGGTCGAGACCCGCTGCGCTCAGTGGGCGACCGCGCCCTGCGCCCTTGAGGGCGCGTTCTACGCCCGCCGCAGAGCCGATGGTTGGGGCCGCGCCGCCTACGACCCCAGGATGGTGGCTCTTCTGATCTACGCGTACGCCACCGGCACGAGATCGTCGCGCAAGATCGAGGCCC
Source organism: Actinomycetota bacterium (assembly GCA_013695055.1). Classification (GTDB taxonomy): domain Bacteria; phylum Actinomycetota; class CADDZG01; order CADDZG01; family WHSQ01; genus JACDBF01. The sequence continues at coordinate 3,993 of JACDBF010000327.1, read as the reverse complement.
GCTTGATCGAAGACATCGCCTGCCGCTTCATCGCTGCCAACGAGACGCCCGATCACGCCACTGTCGACCGACGAGGAAGAGGATCGGCGCGCGGCTTCGTCGGGCGACGACATCCCCGAAGACCTCATCGAACCCGGCAGCCGTCTCGCCCGTCTGGTCGCCGTCAAAGCCCGCCTCGATGACGACGCGGCCCAGACGCCAGGCCGATTACGAGGCCAAGCTTGCCGCCCGCGAGGAGCACAAGAGGCGTACCGGCAAGGGCATGACGGGACGCAAGCCCAAGCCTCCGGAGGAGCGCCTGAGAGACACAGAGCGTTCCAAGAAGTCCAACACGACCGGGTTGCCGTCCCATCCGTGGTGTAAAAGACGACGCACGCGGACTCCGTGCCGCGCATCCTACGCGGCGGTTGTGACAGTTTCTTGGATCTCTTCCATCACCTCCTCCATGTCCGGCGGATTGAGGAGCTGAGCGCGCAGGTTCTGCAGCAAGCGGATGCCGGCGGGCGTCTGCGTGAGCCCGCGCCAGCCCTTGCTCGCGCGATCGAGCACCGCCCATACGAGCGAGATGCACGACCGCTCGCCGGGCAGCCGGCCGATGACCTTGACGCGTCGCCGTGACTCCCCGAAAGTACGCTCGAGCAAGTTGGTGTGGCGGATCCGTTCCCAGTGCTGGCGCGGGAAGCGCAGATGCACGGTGAGTTCGGGCAGGTCCTTCATCACGCACTCGACCGCGCTCGGGTAGAGCTTGCCGTAGGTGCGCTGGAAGTCGCAGGCGCGCGCTCTGGCCTCCACGATCGCAGCCTCGCCGGGATCGGCCTCGATGCCGTCGAAGATCGACCAGAACGCGCCCTTGACCTCGCTCTCGGCCTCCTTGGGGACCTTGGCGACTAAGTTTCGCGATTTGTGCACCAGACAACGCTGGCGCAGGCTCTGATCCAAGACCTCCTCGAAGGCGCGCAGCATCCCGGGAGCGCCGTCGGTGATTCCCAGCAGTGGCGGCTTGAGGCCGCGCTCTTTGGGGTCGCGAAAGAAGTCGAGCCATGCGTCGTAGCTCTCAGAGCTGCCTGGAGCCAGCCCCAGCAGGGCTTTCTCGTTGTCGGTCGTGATGGCCCACGCGCACAGAAGCGGCTCGGCACGCGGGGACGTGGGATGCATCTTGAAGCACGACCCGTCGCAGCACATGTAGTCGAGGTCGAGCTCAGACAGATCGCGTACCCGCCAGGCGTCGAAGTCGGCCTTGATCGCCTCGCAGATGCGGCTGGCGGTCGACTTCGTATAGCGCGGCGTCTGGCCCAAGGGCCTCGGCGAGGGTCGCCTCGACGTCGCGCATCGACAGCCCCCTGACGAAGCCGGCGATCACGAGCGATTCGAGCGCGTTGGTGCGGGTCACGCCTTTGCCCAAGAGCCGCGACGCGAACACCTCGTCGGTGCCGCGCGACTTGGGGCGCTCGAGGGTCACCGGGCCGGCGGTGGTCTTTACCGTCACCGGCTGGTAGCCGTTGCGGTGCCCTTCTCTGGCACGCTCGCCGCGGGCATAGCGATCGCGGCCCAAGAACTCGGTGAGCTCGGCCTCGATGGCGGACTGCATGATCAGGCGAACGCCGATGATGGCGACCTCTTCCAGGACCTGGCCGAGGTCGCGCTGGGAACAGAACAGCTCGTCGATCGTGGCGCGGATGCGCTCGCTGGGGGATACTCGTTTGGACACGGACGTAGTCTCCTTTCGTTAGCTTGTCGGCTTCGATTGGAGCCTACGTCCGCCGTCTTTTCAGCTCAGGCTTTTACACCGGTTCCGGGACGCCACCCACGACCGACCCCCCGACAGCCGCATCATGTCGAGCGCCAACGGCGGCTATCTGCAAGGCTTCACCGGACAGGCTCTCGCCACCGAGGATCAGATCACTATCGCCTGCACGGTGACCAACGAGTCCACCGACTTCAAACAGCTAAAGCCGATGATCGAGCAAGCCGCAGACAACCTAAAGAGCGTAGGTGTGAGCGAAGCGATCGGCATCGTCACTGCCGACAGCGGCTACCTCAGTGACGACAACCTCACTCTCGAAGAGGAGCTCGAGGTCGAGCTTTTGATCGCCACCAAGAGTCGCAAGCGCGCCGGGACCACCGGCGAACGTCCGCGCGGACGGATACCGAACGATCTGTCGAGAACACAGCTGATGGAGCGCAAAGCTCCGGACCGAGCGAGGGGAGCGCCTCTACCGCAAACGAGCGGCGACGATCGAGCCGGTCTTTCGGACAACAGCGACAACGTGGCATGGGACGCTTCCGCCGGCGCGGACTCAAGGCCTGCAACTGCGAGTGGCGTTTCGAGCACGCGATCCACAACCTGCTCAAGATAAGGACCTCAGGGAGGCGCGCGACGGCACCGAAGACGCGTCCCCCACGAGCTGCGCCGGAAGAACAACGACTCGTCCGGCTATTCCGATGTCTCGGCCCTCGCTGAACCATTTCTGCGACAGCCTCTCAGAGGCGGGAACCGGATGAATGCACCCTTCACCGTCCTCTGGGCTGCCGGCGTCGACTGCGACGCCGATCGCGCAGTCCCTCGGAGTGCCGCTCGATCGCGCCGGTCGGGTTCAGGTCATGCCTAACTTGACGATTCCGGAGCGAAGCGGTGTTTTCGTGATCGGGGACCTCGCCGCCTTCGAGCAAGACGGGCAGCTCGTGCCCGGTATTGGGCCCGCGGCAATCCAGGAGGCGCGCCACGCGGCGGGAAACATCACCCGCGTCGTAGAAGGGAAGCTCTACGTTCCGTTTCGCTACCGGGACAAGGGCATGCTGGCGGTGATCGGACGGGCGGCGGCCGTGGCCAACCTGCGGCACCTGAAGCTCTCGGGCTTCATCGCCTGGCTGACCTGGGTGATCGTCCAACCTCTACCCTGATCGGTTTCCGCAACCGGATCATCGTGATGTTCGAGTGGGCGTGGGCCTCTCACGTACGAGCGGGGAGCCAGGCTGATCACGAGCCGGATCGACCGGCTTAAGGACTAACAGTTTTTCTACAGAGAACGAGGGGGTCGCACCTCGTAGGCGCACACGTAGGCGCCCGCGACCTTGTGGGCGACGCGGTCGATCTCGGCTTCGGGGAGAGCCTCCCGCAGGAACTCGAGCTCGGTGCTGCAGGCGAGGCCGTACCGGACCGCGACCCGCCAGATCGCGCAGTTGTGCAGGTTAATCAGGTAGGTGCCGTCAGGCTGCCTCTCGAAGTCGGCGAGGTAGCCGTCCTCGTCCAGGATCCTCACCAACATGGCAACCTTCTCGTCAAGGGACTTGCCGGCCAGGCGCTTGCGGGCCGCCTTCAAGTGTCGCTGTCGGCGGCGCTCGAAGATGCGGACGAGCAGCTCGGGGTCTTCTTCCTCGATGTGCTCGAGGAGCTCGTTCGTGAGCTCGTGGTAGGTCTTTGGGAACAGGTCCTCGGCCAAGTCGGTGAGCCGGTAGGCGAACTTGGGTCGCCCGGGGCCGGCGTGAATCTTCCGGCAGGTGACGAGCCCCTCGGCCCGCAGGGGGCTGAGGTGCTGGCGAACGCCGCTCGGCGTGATCCCGATCTCCTCGGCGATCTCCTGGGCCCGGGCTTCCCCGCGTTTCTTGAGGGCGAGGAGCACCTCCCGCCCCGCGGCGCTGACGCTTGCGAGGGTCGGCTCAGCCGCCCCGGAGGGAGCGCTCCACATGTTCACAAGTGTAGACCGTTTGCTCCGGGTTCGGCAACTTAAGCAAGAGCGGACTTACTATACTGAGGAGATTATGTCACTGTGACGTGGCAGCCACGACAGGAGCGTGACCCATGGAGACCACCGATTCGAACCGTGGCGACCACCACGCGCCTGACACCGCGGCAGAGGCATCCGCCTCTCCTGAACGGCTGCCGGGGATCCAGCACCTCATCGCGGTGGGAAGTGGAAAGGGGGGCGTCGGCAAGTCCACCGTGAGCGTCAATCTCGCGCTCGCGCTGCAACAGCTCGGCGGCCAGATTGGGCT
>JACDBF010000298.1 GCA_013695055.1 Actinomycetota bacterium | reverse complement strand
GATGCGCATGAAACGTCACGAGGGTGGCCATCGCCCCTTTATAACGGAGCGTCAAGCGGCGATGCGCCGAAGCTGGCAAGATACCGGCCGTGCGAATCAACCGACCGGAAGAGCCCGCCTACTCGGGAGGCGCGACCTTTCAGAAGTCCCCACTCGTGCTCGATCCAGCCGAGCTTTCCGGGGTCGATGTCGCCATTCTCGGTGCCCCGATGGACGACATGGTCTCCAATCGGCCCGGCACGAGATTCGGGCCGCGCGAGATTCGGATCGCCGTCGACGGAGGCGGGCCTCCGGAAGCGTGGCACATGGATCTGGGCGTCGATCCCTTCAAGTCTCTGGTCATAGTCGACCACGGCGATGCCCCGGTCACGCCGGGCGACGGAGAAGCCAGCCACCGCGCTATTCGGGCCATGGTGGAAAGTGTGTGCGACGCGGGAACCGTACCGGTTGTACTAGGGGGGGACCACTCGATCGCGTACCCGGACATCGCGGCCGTGGCGTCGCGCCTTCCTTCCGAAGCCCTCGCGGTAGTGCAATTCGATACTCACGCGGATACGGCGACTGAAATCTGGGGAGTCAAGTGGTCACACGGCAGCCCCTTCCGCCACCTCGTCGACGACGGGGTAATTGCCGGCAAGCGGCTCATTCAGGTCGGACTGCGCGGCTACTGGCCTTTTCCCGAAGAATTTGAATGGGCGCGCACCTCGGGGGTTCGCTGGCATCGCATGGAGGAGATCATCGAGACCGGCATCGGGGCCGTGATCGCCCGAGTGCTGGACGAGATCGCCGACGCCAGTCATCTGTTTCTCTCGGTGGACATCGACTCGCTCGATCCCGCACACGCGCCCGGGACCGGCACGCCCGAGCCTGGGGGAATGACAACGCGCGAGCTGCTCTACGCAGTCAGGCGATTGGCTCTTGCAAAGCCCCTCGCCGGCATGGAAGTGGTCGAGGTGTCTCCGCCATACGACCACGCCGGTCTCAGCGCCATGGCCGCTCATCGCGTCGTGCTGGAAGCCCTGTCTGCCTTTGCGCTACAGAAGTCGGGCAACAAGGCTGCGCCCGAGAACCCCTAACCGTCATAGGGCATTCAGCCGCGCGACTGCCTCACGCTGAAGCGACTCGGCCCCGACCGGAGAGTCGGCGATACAAGTCATTCCCAACTTGCCGTACCTCGGCAAAGCCCCGAGGAGATGCAAACAAACTCCCGTCGCCGTCGCGCCATCGAAAGCCAAACCACTCTCGGCAAACGCATCAATGACCGCTCCGGGCGACGTGCCCCTGTAGCGATCCGACTTCAGATTGTCGGTCGCTATGTAAGACTTTGCTCTGTCATTGGCGAAGAGTTCGCCGGACGGTTGATCGTAGGTCGCATCCATCGCCAGCTTGGCCATCGAGAAAGGATGCGTGGTCCCGCCGACGCGCAAGTTGATCTCACTACAGAGGATCCTCGGGGTCGCAGCATCCCGCGGAACGACGAGGAAGTCGATGCCGAAGATTCCGAAGACTCCGCCGCGCGCCAGCACGCCGGCCATCCGGATTGCAGCGTCCTGAATGAGAGCGCGGTAATGGGTGCGAGCCGGAAACCTGCAGCCTAGATAGACCTGGTCGTCGGGCCCCCCGAGGATCTGATCGTGAGTCGAGGTGATTTCGATGATGCCGCCGGGCACGATTCGCACCTGCACGCTGGGCGATGCCACGTCCTCTTGCCGAATCAGCTCCTCAACGATCCCTCTCTCACTCTCGAGCTTGCGAGCAAACGAGGGCCACGACTCCTCGGCGGCACAAAAAGACGTGGGCGACGCGCTGAGAGGACTCCTCAAATCGTCCATCTCGATGATCGCGTTGCCTTGTCCCGAGAACCCGTTGTTGAGCTTTACGACCGCGGCTTGAGCGTTGGGTCGAGCCTCGGCGATCGCGGCGATCGCGTGGGCCACTTCCTCCAGCGAGCGAAGATCCTCGGCCCCCTCACCGACCTCGACTTCAGCCCGGCGCGCCACCTGGCGGCCGCCGCTCTTGGAGCCGAGCCACGCGTCTGCGGGATGAGGTCCAAAGAGTGGAACGCCTACCCGGAGGGCTACGGCGCGCTCGAGATCGGTGACGTTGAAGGGAAGGATGTACGCATCATCCCGATCTTCTATCGATGCCCGCAAGCGGTCAATCGTTCGCGGGCGCTCGAGCAGCTTGGCCGACAACGCCCGGGGCTCATCGTCGTTCAGGTTCACTAGCTCCACCCGCGCGCGAGCGGCGGCAGAGTCTGGAATGAAGCCGAGGTAGTAATCGACGATCGCAGGATCTACCGGCAGTGAGGTCAGGTAGATGATCCGAGTGTTGGGGTCCCGCAGCAGCAACAAGACGTACAGCATCCGCTCCTCGTAATATTGGATGGCGACAATCTTGCGCAGCTCTTCGCGCGCGTAGGAAATGGACGGCAATACGACGATCGTGCCGCTCTCGAGAACGCCCGCACCTCTCGTTGCAACACGCTCGATCAAGCTGGACTGCAAGTCCTCGAAGGGGGCCGGAGCGCGACCGTCTGTCAACACACCCGAAGGGTAATCGGCAGCTTCGGCGAGGCGCTTTGGTTCCCGCCCTTGGCTCCCGTGGCGCGAGTATGGCTGCTCGAATGGGCGAAGGAGTGAACGGAACGTGACGACCAGGATCGACGAGCTTTCGACCATAGCCGGGTGGCTGAGAGGAGCCGGCCGGGTGGTCGCCCTTGCCGGAGCGGGCATCTCGACGGAGTCGGGAATCCCCGACTTTCGCGGACCTCAGGGTCTGTGGACCACGAACCCAGGAGCGGAGCGGCTGTCATCACTCGAAAGCTACATGGCTGATCAAGACGTGCGCATGGAGGTTTGGCGGGCCCGGCGCTTCCACCCCGCGTGGACCGCGACGCCCAACCGGGGGCACCGCGCGCTGGCGGAGCTTGAGCGCAAGGGAAAGCTCGATACCCTCATCACGCAAAACATTGACGGTCTGCATCAGGCGGCCGGAAACTCCGCCGAGACGCTGATCGAAATCCACGGCACGATCCGAGAGGTCATGTGCATGAGCTGCGACGAGCGCTCACCCATGAGCACGGCGCTCGGGCGCGTAGATGCAGGCGAAGAAGATCCCGCGTGCAGATCATGCGGCGGGATACTCAAGTCGGCGACGATCTCATTCGGCCAGAGCCTGGACCCGCTTGATTTGCAAAGAGCTCAGCACGCTGCCGGGTCGTGCGATGTCTTCCTGGCCGTGGGAACCTCCCTTGCGGTCTACCCGGTTGCCTACCTGCCCCAGATCGCCGTGGAGAAGGGAGCGCGCCTGGTCATCTTCAATGCCCAGCCGACCCCCCTGGACCCTCTGGCCGACGCGCTCGTGCGCGAGCCGCTGGGAAGCTCTTTGTCCAAGCTCGCCGGGCTCCTGTGACTTGCTTCCGCCGCGCAAATCAGCGGGCCCACTCGAACGTCCCGGTCTAAGCCCTGTCCCCGCGACCGAGCGCTAGATGCCGACGAGCTTGCCGACCACGTCGGCGCGGCGCGCAGGTTTGCCATTGCGGCTCTCAGCCCGATCCGCACTCGCCATCGTCTGAAGAGCCAGGTTGGTACCGATCCACCGGAACGGTTCAGGCTCCCAGCTGCGCGACTTGTGGCCGACCCATGGAAGCCTCGTGATGTCGGTAGCGCGTCCGAGAATGAGATCGGCAAGCGTGCGACCTCCGAGATTGGTGGTCGACACGCCGTCCCCGACGTATCCCCCGGACCACGCGTACTTGCGCGTACGGTCCAAGCCGACCGACGAGAACCAGTCACGCGGGGCGGCCAGCGGACCTCCCCAGCGGTGCGTGATCTCTGCGTTCGCAAGCGACGGCCACAGGGCGGTCAGGACGTGGCGCAGTCCGGCGAATACCCGTGGCTCATGGTCGAACCGGTTCTCCACGCGCGAGCCGAAGTGGTAAGGAGCCCCACGTCCTCCGATTGCGATGCGATCGTCGGCGGTTCGCTGCGCATAGATCAGCAAATGACGGCCGTCGGTGAAGGTGTCGTAGCCGCTCCAGCCGACCTCGTCCCAGAATGATCCGGGCAGAGGTTCGGTTGAGATCATCAGCGAGTACAAGGGCAAGAGGGTGCGTCGGAAACCATCGAGGCCCGGCGTGTACCCTTCGGTCGCGCGTACCACGACTTCTGCCCGCAAGCTTCCGTCGGGAGTCGTCACTTTGCCGTCCTCGATCGACAACGCAGGTG
>JACDBF010000316.1 GCA_013695055.1 Actinomycetota bacterium | reverse complement strand
TCATCAGCAATGTGTTCAAGAAGAAACAGACCATCGGCTATCCGGAGGTCCGGCGCATACCCTTCCCGCGCTTCAAAGGGCGCCACATCCTCGATAGGCATCCCGACGGGCTGGAGAAGTGCATCGGTTGCGAGCTCTGCGCCGGAGCGTGCCCTGCCGACGCCATCAACGTCATCGGGGCGGAGAACACTCCCCAAGCGCGCTTCTCTCCGGGAGAGAGATATGCACAGATCTATCAGATCAACTATTTGCGCTGCATCTTCTGTGGGCTGTGCGTCGAGGCTTGTCCCACCGAAGCCTTGCTCATGACGACGGAGTACGAGATCTCGGGGTCGTCGCGCGAGGGGCTTATCTACACCAAGGAGCAGCTGATCATTGACGCACCCATCGAGCGGCACTGGAAAACCAAGAAAGAGGTGCCGGCGGAAGTGAGCTTCGATATCACGCTTCTTGGGACCGAGGAGGCACCCGGCCCGTGACGGTCGAGTACATCGTCTTTGGAGTCATGTTCGTCGTGGCGCTGGGCTCATCGCTTGCGATGCTCTTTGCCAAGAACGCCGTGCATGCGGCCCTGTTTCTGGTCGCCACTCAGATAGCGCTCGCCATCGCCTTTCTGTTGCAGGGCGCCTTCTTCGTCGCCGCAATACAGATCATCCTGTACGCGGGGGCGATCATGGTGCTGTTCTTGTTCGTCATCATGCTCTTAGGTGTGGATCGTCAGGAAGCGCTGGTCGAGCCTCTTCCCGGACAGCGGCCTCTGGCGATCGGGTTGGGGGCTCTGCTCGCGACAGAGATCCTCTGGATAGCGTTTCGTGGCCTGGACTTGGTGGCCGCCGGAGGAGGCGGCGGCGAGGCCCTGACCGGCCTCAACAGGGATCCCGGCAACGTAAAGGCGCTGGCGGGCTCGTTGTTCGGAAAGTACACCTTTCCATTCGAGGCGACGTCGGTGCTCCTCGTGGTCGCGATCGTCGGTGTGATGATGCTGGCTCGCCGGATCAACGCGCTCAGCAGCGGTGACAGGGTGGCCGAGACGGATGCCGCGCGTGAGGATTTGGTGGCCGGAAGGCGGGGCGCGGCATGAGCATCGATCCGAGCTATTACCTAGCGCTCGCGGGGCTGATGTTCGCCATCGGGGTCGTCGGCACCTTGACCCGTCGCAACGCCATCGTGATCTTCATGTTCATCGAATTGATGCTCAATGCCGTCAACCTCATCTTTGTGACCTTCGCCCGCATGTGGGGCAACGTCGACGGGCAGGTGCTCGTGTTCTTCGTGCTGGTCGTAGCGGCCGCCGAAGCCGTGGTCGGCCTGGCCATCATCCTGGTGATAGCACGGCGCCGGGAGACGTCGAACGTGGACGACATAAGCATGCTCAAGTGGTAAGAGCGTGAAAGCCTTCGATCCGGTGCTGGCTCCATACATCGTCGCTCTGCCATTGATCGGCGCGCTCGGCCTTCTGTTGTTGGGAAGACGGCTTCGCGCTGTCGCCGGCCTTGTAGCCTCGGCAACCGTCGGCGTGGGCTTCGTGCTGGGCGTGATCGTCTTGGTTCAGATGCTCGGCGTTACGGAGAAGGGCGGCCACGGGCGCGAAGCTGTCGTGCGCGTGTGGGAGTGGATCAGCGCCGGCAGCTTCAGCGTGAACGTTGACCTGCTCGTCGATCCGCTGTCGATGGTGATGGTTCTCGTCGTTACCGGCGTAGGAACGCTCATTCATGTCTACTCCATCGGATACATGCACGATGATCCTCGCTACTCGAGGTTCTTCGGCTACATGAACCTGTTCGTCGCCTCGATGCTGCTGTTGGTCCTTGCCGACAACCTTCTCTTGCTCTACGTCGGCTGGGAGGGCGTCGGACTCTGCTCTTACCTCTTGATCGGCTTCTGGTTCGAACGCCGCGCGGCGGCCGGTGCGGCCAAGAAAGCTTTCATCGTCAATCGCGTCGGAGATTTCTCGTTCCTGATCGGCATCTTTGTGTTGTCGGTGACGGTGAGCTCGCTGACCGTCTCATCGATCAACGAGGCGGCGGGCGGAATGACAGCCGGCATAGCGACGACTGCCGCATTGCTGTTGTTCGGAGGAGCCACCGGGAAGAGCGCTCAGATTCCGCTCTACGTGTGGCTTCCGGACGCGATGGAGGGCCCCACTCCGGTATCGGCCTTGATACACGCGGCGACTATGGTCACTGCCGGGGTCTACATGGTGGCGCGCTTCTCTCCGGTGTTCGAGGCATCGGGAGGCTTGGCCCTCGGCGTGGTGGCGTGGATCGGAGCATTGACCGCTCTGTGGGCCGCCCTTATGGCCGCCGCCGAGTACGACATCAAGCGCGTGCTCGCGTACTCGACGATCTCGCAACTGGGCTACATGTTCCTCGCGTTGGGCGTACGCGCTTATTCGATCGCCATCTTCCATCTCGTGACGCACGCCTTCTTCAAAGCACTGATGTTCCTGGGAGCCGGATCCATCATGCACTCACTCGACGGCGAGGTCGACATGCGCAATATGAGCGGCCTGCGCAAGGTCATGCCCATAACGGCCTTCACCTTCATGACCGGGTGGCTGGCGATCTCAGGCATCATCCCGTTCTCGGGGTTCTTTTCCAAGGATGCCATCCTCGCCTCGGCGTGGCACCAGGGCCGGTACGCGTTGTGGGCCATCGGGGCCGGCACCGCGCTCCTCACCGCCTTCTATATGTCCCGGCTCTACTTCCGAATCTTCGAGGGCGACCTGAAGGTGCCGGAAGGAGTGCACGTCCACGAATCACCGCCGAGCATGGTCGGCGCGCTGATTCCCCTGGGTGTCCTCTCGGTGGTGGGCGGGGTGATCAACCTCCCGGGACTGCTGACCCTCGATCATTTTCTGGAGCCGGTGGTGGGCGAGTCCGAAGTCCCCTCGGGGTTCACGCCCTGGATCCTGGGAGCAATCGCATTGCTTGCAGGGATCGCGGGGATCGCCTTTGCTCGCACGTTGTATCTGTTGCCCGGCGGAGCCACTCGCCGAGCGGCTTTGTGTGAGCGCTTCAAGACTCCCGTCGACGCGGCGCGTAACAAGTTCTGGGTGGACGAGATTTATGGACGAGGCATCGTCTTGCCGGGGAAGGCGTTCGCGAGTTTCTGCGCCAACGTGATCGATGCCCGTCTCGTCGACGGCGCGGTCAATGGAGGCGGTCGGGTCGTTGCGGGGGCCGGATGGCTGTTTAGAAGAGCTCAGAGTGGCTACGTTCGCAGCTACGCTCTCACCTTTCTCTTCGGCGTTGTTGTCATTTTCTCGTTGCTCGTGTTCCGAGTTGCCTTGTGACCGAGCTCCCGTGGCTCGATGTCGTGATCTTCGCTCCGCTGGCGGTCGCGCTGGCCCTCGGGTTCGTACCCAAGGGGCGGGTGGAGACGTTGCGTACGGCGGCCCTTGGAGGCGCCCTCTTCGTTTTTGCGCTGTCGATCGGGATGCTCGTCAGCTTTGACGCAGGCGAAGCGGGTTTTCAACTCGGCACGTCCCTGAGCTGGATCCCCGAATGGGGCATCGGCTACGTGGTCGGCGTCGATGGCGTGAGTCTCTGGATGATCATGCTTACTGCGTTTCTCACGCCACTCTCGGTGCTTGCGTCGTGGTCGATCGTCGAGCGCGTAAAGCCCTTCTTTATCTTCATGCTGGTGCTGGAATCGGCGCTCATTGGAGTGTTTGCGGCGCTGGATATGTTCCTGTTCTATCTGTTCTGGGAAGCGTCGCTTGTTCCCATGTACTTCCTTATCGGCATATGGGGATACGAGAAACGCATCTATGCCGCGATGAAGTTCTTCCTGTTCACGCTGGCGGGTTCGCTGTTGATGCTGGCGGCCATTATCTTCCTGTACTTCTCGGCGGCTGGAGAGCCAACTTTCGACTACCAGTCGCTCCTCGGCACCCCGTTGACTCTCGGCACGCAGCGACTGCTGTTCCTCGCTTTCTTTGCCGCCTTCGCGGTCAAGGTGCCTCTTGTGCCTCTCCACACCTGGCTTCCCGACGCCCATACCGAAGCTCCCACGGCCGGCTCGGTGATGCTGGCGGCCGTCCTGCTGAAGCTTGGGGCATACGGGCTCATTCGCTTCGCCATACCCTTGTTTCCCGACGCCGCCCGAGAGATGACTCCGCTCATCATGACGCTGGCCATCATCGGCATCCTCTACGGCGCGCTCGTGGCCCTGGTGCAGAAGGATCTCAAACGACTGATCGCGTACTCGTCGGTTGCGCACCTCGGCTTCGTCGTCCTGGGAATCTTCGTCGGTTCCATCGAGGGAATGAGCGGCGGCATTCTGCAAATGCTCAATCACGGTCTTTCTACCGGCGCGCTCTTCATGCTCGTGGGCGCGCTCTACGACCGGCGACACACGCGTCTCATCGCCGACTTCGGGGGGCTTGCGAAGTCCGTCCCTGTGATGGCTGGAGTCTTCCTGCTCGTGGCGCTGTCGTCTCTCGGATTGCCGGCTTTGAACGGCTTCGTGGGCGAGTTTCTGATACTCCTGGGAATGTACACGCGTTACAGCTGGTGGGTGATTCCCGCCGCCTTCGGCATCGTGCTGGCGGCCGTCTACCTTCTGTGGGCATACCAGCGTGTGTTCCATGGCGAACCGGCAACCAAAGAGAATCGGGGGCTTTCCGATTTGGGAATGCGCGAGATCGCGATGCTCGCGCCGGTAGTGGCTCTGATAGTGACGATTGGCGTCTATCCCAAACCATTTCTCGATCGCATCAATCCGTCCGCCGAGCAGTTGGTCACACGTATGCGGCGCTGCTCGGTTGATGGAACCACGGGAGCAAGCATTCCGGAGGCGTGCGGCGGAGGCGCGGGCGCGGGCAATGTGGCGGAGGCTCCCTGATGCCCTTCGTCCCTCCCGAGATTCGGCTTGCGGGGATCGCGCCGGAGATGGCTTTGGTCGTCAGCGCGTTCGTCGTCCTGATCGCAGGCACGTTCGCGCGTAGCCGGGTCAATCGCGTTTACCTTCCGGCGCTGGCGACCATCGGATTCGGTGCATCCATCTACTTCGCGGTATCCGTTTGGGGAGAGAACGAGCTGCAGCTCTCCGACATGATCGCTCTCGATGGTTTTGCCACGTTCTGCAAGATCTCTCTAGCGGTCTTTGGGCTTCTAACCGTTTGGCTGGGCAGCGACTATCTGACCAGGGATGGGATCGAAGAGCCGGAGTTCTACGGGCTTGTGCTCCTGGCGGTCGCAGGCATGATGCTCATGGCGTCGGCGGCAGACCTCATCGTCATATTCCTGGCCCTCGAGACCTTCTCCATCGCCTTGTACGTGCTGGTCGGCTACCGGCGTCGTTCCATCGAGGGGCAGGAGTCCGCGATGAAATATTTTCTGCTCGGCGCCTTCTCTTCCTCTTTCTTCTTGCTGGGCATCGCTCTTGCATATGGAGCGGTCGGTTCGACCAATCTCTACGGCAATTCCGAGAACCCGGGTCTGGCTCAGTTCTTAAGTGAGAGCGCGTCCGAAGCGACCGGCGTCCTCGTGCTGGCGACGGGCTTTTTGGTTGTAGGCCTCGGCTTCAAGATCGCGGCCGTGCCTTTCCACATGTGGACTCCTGATGCCTATCAGGGCGCGCCGTCCCCGATCACCGGTTTCATGGCGGCCGGATCAAAGCTGGCAGGATTCGCCGCGTTGCTCAGGCTGTTCGACGCGAGCTTGTTCGCCCTTCGCTGGGAGTGGCGCCCGCTGCTCATCGGCATCGCGGTGGCGACCATGATCGCCGGCTCCGTCCTGGCCGTGGTGCAGGAAGATATCAAGCGGATGCTGGCCTACTCCTCTATTGCCCACGCGGGCTTTGTGCTCACCGGCGTGATCGCCACCAACGACCGCGGCATATCAGGGTCTCTCTTCTATTTGGCGACCTATGGGATTGCGGTGCTTGGAGGTTTCGCGGTCGTGTCCATACTCGGAGGCAAGGACGAGCATCGAGTAAGACTCGTCGACTACAAGGGAGCGTTCTACGAGCACCCGGCCCTGGCCGGGGCGCTCACGCTTTTCCTGCTGTCGCTTGCGGGCGTGCCGGTCACCTCGGGCTTCGTGGGCAAGCTGGTGGTATTCGGGGCCGCGATAGAAGCGGGCTACTCCTGGGTGGTCGTCATCGGCATGCTGACCAGCGCGATCGCCGCTTTTTTCTACTTGCGCGTGCTTGTCGTCATGTACATGCAGGAGCCCGACGAGTCCCGTCCCCCGATCCCCGTCGGCCGGGCGGCCTCCACCGTGGTCGCCCTGACGGCCGTGGCCACGATCATCCTGGGCCTCTTCTGGAGCCCCCTGATCGGCGCGGCCGAGGACGCGACCTTCTTCTTCGTCGGCGGCTAGGAGCCACTGGCTATTTGCGGCGGGAGCGCGCTTTCACTTGATCGGGGGCCGGAGTGGGCTCGCCTCCCAGGCTGATGAACGAGCGCGTTAGCGCGATCGTTCCCGCCATCGTCAAGACCACGGCGGCGAATGTCAGAGCGCTTTCGGCAATCGGGAAGGCATCCAGGCCCCCAGCCAGCGCCAACGGCACAGCGACGTTAGGCGTTAGCACCAACAGAGCGAAGATGATGCCGATCTGCTTTCGTGTGCCCTCCCCCATCTCGGCGCTTCTCACTATGGCTTGCGTGATGCCGAGCTTTTCGAGCACGAGCGCGGGCTGGGCGAGCCCGAGATACGCGCCGGCAACGAGCCCGCCGATCACGAAAAGGAACAGACCCAGCCCAACCACGAGAAAGGTGAACACCTCCACGATCACCGCCCGAAGAAAGCAGCGCGCTCGAAAAGCGGCCTTGATCCACGGATCGGCGCCGCGGGCCGCCTGGGCCGAACCCGCGGCAAGAATGGTGGCGATCTGAAGATAGATCGTGAGCGCCGCAAGCAGGACCCACATAAGGAGGCCGGTGTCGTCGGACTGAATGCTCATCGTGACCAGGCTCAAGAAGAGATTCAGCAATAGGAGGGTGAGAAACGGCCGGCGCAAGAGGTCTCGCAGGGCGCTCGCCATCAGGCGGCCGGCGACGAGCTTTTCTCTCTCCGTCTTCATCTGATGTGATCCTAGTGTTGCTTCCCCCGCTCTGCGTGCTAGTTGCTTTCGGGGGCCTGCGTCGATGCATCACGGCGAGCGATGGCCCACACGAGCGCGCACGCCCAAATGAATCCAAGAAGGACCACAAGCCCGAGCGCGTAGTTGTTCGGGAGGGCGCTGGGGTTCTCTGAGATATCGCCGGCGCCGGAGACAAAGATCGCAAATGTGGCGACGACGAGAGCGCTCGAGATCAGCGCTCCTTGCACCGGCGCCCGCCATCTGAGCGGAACCGCTCGCGCAACGATTGCGCCCACGAACAGTGCCACAGGAACCACCACTAGGTCGTGAACTATCGCTCCGCCCAAGAACCACTTGACCCAGCTGGTGGGATTGGTTTGATTCGCATCCATAAA
>JACDBF010000289.1 GCA_013695055.1 Actinomycetota bacterium | reverse complement strand
AGATGGACGAGCCCGAGTCCATGGCCGCGCTTTCTCTCGCCGCTCGCGAGGGACTCGACAACCTGATCTTCGTCGTGAACTGCAATCTGCAAAGGCTCGATGGTCCCGTGCGCGGCAACGGTAAGATTATTCAGGAGCTCGAGTCGATCTACCGCGGCGCCGGTTGGCATGTGGTGAAGGTCGTCTGGGCACGCGAATGGGATGATCTCTTGGCGCGCGACGCCGACGGGGCCCTGGTCAACAAGATGAATACCACGGTCGATGGTCAGTTCCAAAAGTACGTGATCGAGTCCGGCGCCTACATCAGAAAAGACTTCTTCGGGCCGGACCGCCGCCTCCAGAAGATGGTCGAGCATCTTTCGGATGACGACCTGAAACGGCTACGGCGCGGCGGGCACGACTATCGCAAGCTCTACGCGGCGTACGCGTCGGCCGTCCAGATGCGCGGTGCGCCGACCGTGATACTCGCCAAGACGGTGAAGGGGTGGACGCTCGGCGGCGCGATTGAGGGCCGAAACGTCACCCATCAGGCAAAGAAGCTCTCGGAAGAGGAGCTTCGTACCTTCCGGGACAGGCTCGAGCTTCCGATCCCAGACAAGGACATCGCGGAGGGAACGCCCAACTACTACCATCCGGGGAAGGACTCGGAGGAAGTTCAGTACTTGTTGCAGCGCCGCAAGGAGCTCGGCGGCTTCGTTCCGGCGCGGCGCACCAAGCACGTCGACGTGGAGCTCCCGCGCGACAAGTTCTACGAAGAGTTTGCCAAAGGCTCCAAGCAGCCGGTTGCCACCACGATGGCGATGGTGCGAGTCATTCGCCAGCTGATGCGCGACAAGAAGTTGGGCAAGCGAGTGGTGCCTATCATTCCCGATGAGGCTCGCACATTCGGTATGGAGTCCCTGTTTCCGCAATTCAAGATCTACGCCGCGCGCGGCCAACTGTACGAGCCCGTGGATGCGGAGCACCTCTTGGCCTATCGGGAGTCGCAACAGGGCCAGATACTCGAGGAAGGAATCACCGAGGCGGGCTCCATCGGCTCCTTCTCCGCCGCCGCTACGTCCTACGCGACCCACGGCGAGCCCATGGTCCCGTTCTTCACCTTTTATTCGATGTTCGGATTCCAGCGGATCGGCGACTTTATCTGGTCGCTCGGCGACCAGCGGGGTCGGGGCTTCTTGCTGGGAGCGACCTACGGCCGCACCACGCTCAACGGCGAGGGCCTGCAGCACCAAGACGGCCACTCGCTGCTGATGTCGACCACGAATCCTGCGTGTCTGTCCTACGACCCGGCGTTCGCCTACGAAATCGGGGTCATCGTCAAAGAAGGTCTTCGACGCATGCTCGAAGAAGACGAGGACATCTTCTATTACCTTGCGCTCTATAACGAGGCCTATCCGCAGCCACCCCAACCCGATGGCGTCGAAGAAGGAATCCTTCGCGGCCTCTATTCGATCCATCCCGCTCCCGACGGTAAGCGGCACGCGGCGCAGCTATTCGGCTCCGGTACCATCCTTCAGCAGGTGATACGCGCACAACAACTACTGGCCGAGAATCATGATGTTGGCGCCGAGGTGTGGAGCGCAATCTCTTATCAGCAGTTGCGGGTCGATGCGCTCGAGTCTGAGCGTTGGAACCGTTTGCATCCTGAGGAAGCCAGACGGCAGCCGTACGTGACTACCCAACTGGAGTCCAAGGAAGGACCGGTCATCGCCGCCAGCGACTCGATCAAGGCGACGGCCGACCAGGTCTCCCGGTGGATACCCAATCGGTTCATCCCGCTGGGCACTGATGGGTTCGGCCGTTCCGACAGTCGTGAGGGGCTGAGGCGGCATTTCGAGGTCGACGCCGAGCACATCACGATCGCGACCTTGTCCGCCCTTGCTGAGTCGGGGGACGTCAAGCCCGAAGAGGTCACCGAAGCCATCAAGAGTTACGAGATCGATCCCGAGCGGATCTCCCCCTACTTCGCCTAGAGCTTCCGCCGGGCGGGCGTCGCCGAGGACCGTTGGAGCCGCGCGCGGCGCGCACTGCCCGCAGTCGATTCAGTTTTGAAGCATCCCCACGAAGGGTCCTAGATATCCCACGGCTCTAAGAGTCAAGCCGTCGACCGGGAGGCAGAGGGGGAAGATCGGTTACGAGGCAGTCAGGATGGGGGGACCGGCGCCCATAGCTGACACACGGTTAGATTCATTATTGGCGATGGAGCTCGCCGCAACCGCAGCACTTCGCTGCTGATGGCTCCTACCTCGATCGGACACAGAGGAAGGAGTTTGTCGTGCGGACAGCACTGTTCGTTGGCCTCGCAGGATTCTTCGGTTCCATCGCGCGCTATGGCATTGCCGGGCTCGTCAGCCGAACCAGTGAAACATTCCCTTGGGGGACCTTCGTGGTGAATGTGTCCGGGGCATTCACGCTTGGGCTCTTGGTGGCGATGTTCTCTCACCGGTTCGTTGTGCACCCTGATCTTCGGGTCGCGCTCACCGTGGGATTCCTCGGCGCCTACACGACGTTTTCGACCTTGGCATTGGAGACATTCGAGTTCGCCGAGGTTGGCAGCATCGGATGGGCGACGCTCAATGTCGTGGGCTCCGTCGTCGCTGGAATGCTGGCCGTGTGGCTCGGAACAGAGTTGGGGCGGACGCTTTGACCCCGTGCATAGTCCACGCGACAGTGCTCGGATGCGGCCCGGCGATCACGTGCCGTCCGGGTCCGGCTGCCGGTGATGCCCGAGGGCCAACACTGCCGCTCCGATCAAACCTGCGACCAGAGACGCGAATAGAACCCCAATCTTGGCTTGAGCAAAGAGCGTGCCGTCGTCGAAGGCGAGCGAT
Organism: Actinomycetota bacterium; assembly: GCA_013695055.1. GTDB lineage: Bacteria > Actinomycetota > CADDZG01 > CADDZG01 > WHSQ01 > JACDBF01. Next base: position 4,319 of record JACDBF010000289.1, on the reverse strand, counting down.
CCGACGAAGAGAGACACGGTGAAACCGATGCCCGCGATGATGGACGCGCCCAGCACGTGTCTCCACTGCACGTCATCTGGAAGGGGGCCAAGTTTCAAGCTAGTTGCCAGCCACGTAGCACCCGTGATTCCGATGGCCTTGCCCACGATCAGCCCAGCCATGATCCCGATCGCAACGCCCGACCTCAGCGCATCGCCGACGCCACCCAAGGTCAGGACAACGCCGGCGTTCGCGAGGGCGAACAGCGGGACCACCAAGTAACTTGTCCACGGATGGAGCAGATGCTCTAAGCGCTCGGCCACTGACACAACCTCATTCGATTGAAGCTGCACCGCCCGGAGGCTCTCCGCATCAGGTTCGCCCGACAACACACTCGCCTCTTCGAACACATCCGCGAACCCTCGAGGGTCGCTCGGGCGCGCCGGAGTGAGCAAGCCAAGAACAGCTCCGGCGATGGTTGCGTGAACACCCGACTCGAACGTTGCAAGCCAGACCACGGCACCGATCAGCACGTAGATAGGGATCCAGTAGACCCTTAGTCGGCGCAGCATCCCGATTACCCCTAGAAGACCAGCCGCAATGAGCAACCATGAGACCTCGATGCCCCCGGAGTAGAACAAGGCGATGACCAAGATCGCTCCGATGTCGTCGACGATCGCGATGCTAAGGAGAAAGACCTTCAATCCCGACGGGATGCGATCAGACAACAGGGCCAGCACGCCGACCGCGAAGGCGATGTCTGTGGCCATCGGGATCCCCCACCCGGCCGCTTCGGGGCCATCGGCATTGAACATGAAGTAAAGGAGAGCCGGGACCACCATCCCCCCGATGGCGGCGACCACTGGGATCACCGCCTTGCGGGCATCGTTGAGCTCTCCTGCCACGAGCTCGCGCTTGATCTCGAGGCCCACGACGAAGAAGAAGATGGCCATCAAGGCGTCGTTTATCCAGTGCCGAAGGTCCTGGGCCAGCTCGAGGCTCCCGAGCGCAAGCCGCAGCTCTATGCCCCACATGGATTCGTAGGAATCGGCAAAGGGCGAGTTCGCCCACACAAGAGCAACTGCAGCCGCACCAAAAAGGAGGATCCCACCAGATGCCTCTGTCCTGAGAAACGCGCGCAGCGGGCGAGCTATCAGACGAGGAACAACTCGATCACTCGACAGCCATGAGTTCCGAATTGGGGGCTCTGAAGGTGACATCACAATCTCCTGGTCCGCGTCAATGCACCGCCGACCAGGCTTCCCGGCACACCTGAAACCAGGATAGACGAGGACCCGACATGCTGCGTGCCTGACGCCATCGCCGTCAGGCCGCCTTCTGCACGTCAGCCGGCCACGCGACCGACTCGTCATAGGTCTGGCCGTGCCGGAGACAACCATGCAGGATCGCGACTAGACGATTGGCCAGAGCTCGCAGGGCCTGGTTGTGGGTCTTGCCCCGGCTGCGTTGCCGGTCGTAATACGCGCGGGCCGGAGGCGACGCGGTCAACGACGCGAACGCCCACAGATAGCAGGCATTGAACAAGCGCTCGTTACGTGCGAAGCGAGCCAGCACCACTCGCCGGGTCCCAGACGCCCTGGTGATCGGCGACGTTCCCGCGTAATTGCGTCTCGATCTAGCATCTGCGTAACGGGTTCGGTCGTCGCCGAACTCCGCTAGCACCCGGGCGCCGAGGACCGTGCCTAGTCCGGGAAGACTGCGCAGGATCTTGGCGTCCGGGTGATCCTCAAAAGACGACTCGAGCTCCTGCTCGAGCTCCTCGATCTGGTCGTGGAGACCGGCGATTAACCTCACCAGCGACGAGGTGACGGTCCCGTAAGCGCCGGTCACCTTCGGTGCCGCCTGGAGCTGCGTGGACCGAAGCGCATCCTGGATCTTCTCGGCGCGCGCCTGGATGTTCTTCTGCCGGCCGCCCTTCTTGAGTGCGCTGGCGATCTTCGAGCGCGATAGGCGGCGACCCAGGTCCGGTGTGGGCGCGATCGATAGGATGGCAACGGCGTCCATGAAGGAGAGGTCGGTGCCGAACGCTTCGAGCGCTTGGGGATAGAACTCTCGCAACGTGCTGCGCAGCCGGTTGACGTAGCGCTGTCGTTGCCACACGAAACTCTGATGGGTTCGGGCGAGCAGCTTGATGGCTTCGGCCAGCTCCGAGTCCCCGGCGACCTGGCGGTGGTTGTGACGATCGGTTCTAACGATGTCGGCGAGCAGCTTGGCGTCGCCGGGGTCTGATTTCGCTCCCGAGGTCGAATGGCGGTCCCGGTAGCGGTTCGCCGACAGTGGGTTGATCGCGAACACCTCGTAGCCGGCGGCGAGCAGGGCCCCGACCAGGAGCCCACGGTCGGTCTCGATCCCCACGATCGCTTCTTCCGGTTCCTCGATATGGTCGGCGACCATCGCGTGCAAGCGCGCGATCCCCTCGACACCGTCCACGACCCTGCCTTTCGCAAGGATCGTGCCTTCCTTATCGATGATGCAGACGTCGTGGTGTTTCTCGGCCCAGTCGATCCCGACGAAGACCAAAATTCCCTCCTCTCCGCTCGACGACAAAGCAATCAGCCTCGAGAAGATAGGTGGCGTTCTAATGGATCAGTGCTCTTGATGGCACGACATCCCACGAGCCCTCATCTCTCCTCGCCGACCGGAGGGGGCACGATCTAGCACTAAGGCTTAAGAAGCCTTGAAAAAGCCGGTGCTCACCCTTCGGCTGGCTGAGAGGTCACCCTCCCATGAGGTCTTGCAACCCCATTAGAAAAGCTCAGCCACTTGAAACAAGACCAAGGCGAGAACTGCCCCCACGAGGATCCATGTCCACCTAGGCATCTTCATCGTGGCCGTCAACCTTACTCGGGACCTCCTCAGGAAGGCTCCCCCCCGGTCGGGCCGGCGCTGCGTCCTCGGGCCGGCTCGTGAGGCGCTTGGCGGCCTTGCGAGCCTTGACGCCGAACCGGCCGCCTTCTTCTCCGCTCATTGCGCGCACGGTCTCCTCCAAGCTAACGCCGTCCCGACCGGCGAGAATCGAGCGGCGGCGCTGCCAGATGCGCAGGAACAGATCGCCTTCCGTGGCCCGGGGGAAGGCGTCTGCCAACCTCTCGGCGCGCATCTCTTCGATGGTCGGCAGGTAGACGGAGTCGTACCAGTCGGCGGCTATCTCCTCGAGGGAAAGGACCTCGCCTCTCTCCATCATCTGGCGAAACCCGTGTAGTTGCACCAGCTCCAAGAGCTCGACGAAGCCGGTCGGCTGCGAGAAGTCGACTTTCGCCTCGGGCCGGGCCCGATCCAGGCCGCTCTCGCTCATGAACAGGTGCTCTTGCTCTCGAAAGATGATCTCGCCGATGTCCGCCCCCGGGGGCAGCTCGTAGCGAGTCCTCAGCTCGGTGACCTCGGCATCGATGAAGTCCACCTTGCGCTGCTTGGAGATCGCGACTCGGTGGTGACCGTCGACCACGAAGTATGAGTCGGCGACCTTGTACACCACTATGGGGGGAAAGGTCTCTGGAAACGTCCGCTCCACGCGGGTCCACCGCTCTCTCAGCTCGGACCGCAGCGGCAAGAAGTTGCGGTCGAAGTCGTTGGACCGGCCGGCTGTTCCGACGATGGCCTTGATAGGTATCGGACGAATACCAATGTAGGTCTGCTCGAAGAATCGCAAGCGATCCTTAACCTCGTCGAAGGGGAGCAACCCACGATCGTGGACGCCGGTGACGATGCGAGCGAAGCGCCCATAGGCCTCGCGACGACGAGCCTTCTCGAAAGTGGAGGGCAGCGGATCCCAGCTCATCGGCTCTTCCTACAGCTTCAGCATTCGGTGTCCGACCACGTTCACGATAGTTGTGCTCCCCAGGCGGTGGGTTGGTATCACTCGACCATACGGGTGCACGTGCCCGTGAATGAGAAGCTTGGGCGAAAAACGGGTGACCAAGCGGCGAAAAGCAATAAAGCCTCGATGCGCCGGATCATCGCCGTCGCCGATGCCCCATGGGGGCGAGTGGGTGATGAGAATGTCGATCTTGCCGTCGGGGCGCGCTCGGCGGCAGGCGCTCGACATCTCGAGGCGCAGAGCCCGGCGAGTCATCTGGCGCTGCGTGTACTGATTGGGGCCCGGTTTATAGCGCACCGAACCGCCCAGCCCGGCGATACGCATGCCCGCCTCGCGCACGACCCGCCCGTCGGCGTTCGAGCACCCCATCGGGCCGGGCGGCTCTCGTCTCAAGGTCGCAAGCGAGAGGGGCCTCTGGAAGTCTTGTGAGCTCAGGGCCTGCGGTTTGGCCTTGAGGTCTGGATCGTGATTTCCGGGAACGAAGACGAGCGGCACGTTAACC
>JACDBF010000037.1 GCA_013695055.1 Actinomycetota bacterium | reverse complement strand
GGGCCGTGCTTATAGGTCTGGTCTTGCAGAGGACATTCGCCGGCCCGGTCACAGATGGGGCAGTCGAGAGGATGGTTGATGAGCAGGAACTCCAGCATGCCCTTCTGCGCGTCCACGGCCTGCTCGTCGACCGTGCTCACTTTCATGCCGTCCGCTACGGGCGTAGCGCACGCAGGCAACAGCTTGTTCTGCCCTTCCACCTTGACGAGGCACATACGGCATACGGCCACCGACTTCATGCCCGGGTGGTAGCAGAAGCGCGGCACGAAAACGCCCATCTCTTCGGCGACGTCGATCAGGATGCGACCCGGCTCGGCCTCGACAACTTGATCATTGATGGACAGTTGCACGCGTCCGCCATTCGCCATTCAGTTCCCCTCGGGCTCTGCGTCAGAAGGCATTCCAGCCCCCGGTTGTGGCGCCGTGCCCGAGCCTCCCAAACCCTCGTGGCGGGCGGGGCTCCCGCTCACCCCCACGAGCTCGCCATCGAAGGGACACCGACCCTCGCTCACATGGCGTTCGAACTCGTCGCGGAAAAGCTTCACGTTGGAGCGAAGCGCCCACGATGCCGCGTCTCCAAGCGGGCAAAACGCGCGGCCGTCGATGCCATTGGCGATATCGATCAGCAAGTCCATGTCTTCGTCGCGTCCTTCGCCATGCTCTATACGTTCGAGAACCTTGACCGCCCACCATGTGCCCTCTCGACAAGGTGTGCACTTGCCGCAAGACTCGTGCTCGAAGAACTCGAGAGTCACGAGAGCGTTCCTTACCATGCAGGTCGTCTCATCCATGAACACGATGGAGCCCGAACCCAGCATGGTTCCGGCTTCCTTGAGCGAGTCGAAGTCGACGGCGACATCTGTAGACGTGAGAAGAGGAGCGCTTGCTCCGCCCGGAATGATGGCCTTCGGCGCCTTGCCGTCGAGCATGCCGCCCGCGAGCGTTAGCACGTCCGCGAGCGACGTGCCTAGAGGTACCTCGTAATTGGCGGGCCGGTTGACGTGGCCCGAGACGGACAGGATCTTGGTCCCCGGAGACCTCTCCGTTCCTAGCCGACGGAACCACTCGGCGCCGTTCTCGAGCAATGAAGGCAGTGCGGACAGCGTCTCCGTGTTGTTGACCACCGTCGGCCGGCCGTAGAGCCCTTTGACCGCGGGAAACGGAGGCCGGAGCCGCGGTTGTCCTCTAAAGCCTTCGAGGGAGTCGAGCAGCGCGGATTCTTCTCCACAGATGTACGCGCCCGCCCCGCGATGCAGGATTATGTCGAGGTCGAAATCGGATCCGAAGATGCCCTTGCCGAGAAAGCCTCGCTCGTAAGCATCGTTGATGGCGCGGTCGAGGCGACGCGAGCCCAGCGCGAACTCCCCGCGGCAATAGATGAAAGCCTTCGTCGCCTGGTTAGCCCAGGCCGCGATGGCAATACCCTCGAGAAGCTGATGAGGATCCTCTTCGGCGAGCTGACGGTCCTTGAACGTGCACGGCTCGCCTTCGTCGTGGTTCACGACGATGAACTTGGGAAATACGTCCTTGGGCACGAACGACCATTTCATGCCCGTGGGAAACCCTGCCCCGCCGCGCCCTCGCAGGCCCGAGTCCTTCACGACCGCCACCACCTCGTCGGGGGTCATGGAGGTGATGGTCTTACGGGCGGATTCATACGCGCCGTCATCGAGGGCCCGCTCGATCCTCCACGAGTCCTCGGGAAACTCGTGCAGCCGCCGGGTAACGATGCGCACCTCTTCAGGCATTCGGCGACCCTTCGCCCGTTTCTTTGGGACGCGTTCCAGGGGCAGTGTCGCTGCGCGGGGACTCGCCACCGATGGTGCGCTCCGAGAGCTCCCCCGCAGTCCCCGGCGCCTGGAGCCCCGCGACGGCAGTCTCGTATGAGATCTCACGCGCGCTCTTTACGGCTTCGCCGCGAAAGCTGGTCACCTGCTCGCCGCGCTCCAGCCGACCGACCAGCGCTACCGCCTCCACGGCCGACATGCGGTAGAAATCCTCGTAGTTCACTTGCAGGCTGGGGGCCCCGTCGCAAGTGGCGAGGCACTCGGCGGACTCCAAGGTGAACTTGCCGTCTTCGGTCGTTTCCCCGGCGGTTACACCTAGACGGTCCTCGAGCGCGGCGATCACTTTGCGCCCGCCGAGATGCGTGCACGCGATGTTGCGGCATACCGAGATCAGGTAGTCACCTTGCGGCGCCTTCTTGAGCATCGTGTAGAAGCTCGCCGTGGCCAGCACTTGCGCGGGCTCGAGCCCGATGATCCCGGCGACCTCCCGCATGCCCGTCTCGGTGACGTAGCCCTCTACGGACTGCACCAGAAACAAAAGGGGGAGGATCGCGGAACGCGGATTCGGATACTTCGCGACCAGCTTGAGGGCGGTCTCGCGCTGCTCGTCGGACAACGCCCGCGCCTCTACGGCCGCTCCCTCGTGCCTCATCGGTCGACTCCTCCCATGACCGGATCGATCGATGCGATCGCGGCAATGAGATCAGCAACCAGTCCGCCAAGGGTCATGACGGGCAAGCACTGCAGATTGACGAATGACGGATCGCGCACTCGCAGGCGATAAGGCGACGTGCCGCCATCAGAGACTGCATAGACGCCGAGCTCGCCGCGCGGCGACTCGACCGCCCTGTAGACCTCGCCGGCCGGAACCGTGTATCCCTGCGTCACCAATTTGAAGTGGTGGATCACCGCCTCCATCGAGCGGTTGAGCTCGGATCTGGGAGGGGGCGTGAGCTTGGTGTCCATATTCTTGTAGTCGCCGCTGGGCATCCCGTCGATGAGCTGGCGAATCAACCGGATGGATTCCCGCATCTCCGCCATGCGCACCTCGTAGCGCGCGTAGACGTCACCGTCGGTCCTGAGCGGGACATCGAAATCGAGGTCGCCGTACGCGTCATAGGCCACGTCTCTTCTCAGGTCCCAATCCACACCCGCGGCGCGAGCCATGGGCCCAGTCGCACCCAACGCACCGGCGTCCGAAGACGACAAGACCCCGACCCCGCGCGTGCGCTCGAGGTAGATGGGATTGCGCGAGAGCAGCTCCTCGTACTCGTCGATGCGGTTAGGAACGATCTCAGCGATCCGTCGGCACACCGGCTCCCATTCGGCGGGCAGGTCTTCCCACACGCCGCCCGGGATGATGTAGTTATGATTCATGCGGAGTCCCGTCACCATCTCGAAGAAGTCGAGGACAACCTCGCGTTCTCTGAATCCGTAGAACATTCCCGACATCGCCCCCATGTCGAGCGCCTGGGTACCAAACCACACGAAGTGCGACGACAGGCGGTTGAGCTCGGCCATCAATGTTCGGATGTACTTGCCGCGCGGCGGCACCTCGACGCCCAACAAGGACTCCACTGCCAACGAATAAGCCTGCTCGTTGAAAAATGGCGCGAGGTAATCCATACGCGTCACGATGGTTACCGCAGAGCGCCAGTTCTGATCCTCACACTCCTTTTCCATGCCCGTGTGCAGGTAGCCGATGATCGGTTCACACGAAATGACGGTTTCGCCGTCGAGCTCGAGCAGCAGCCGCAAAACCCCGTGCGTCGCCGGATGGACGGGGCCCATGTTGATGACCATGCGGTCGTCGTCGACGTTTTCAACGAAGGCTCCGTGCCCGCGCTCCTCGAGGTCCTTGATGACGCCGGTCGCTGCGCTCACTATCCCTCCTCGACGGTTCGAAGAGGCGGTCCCGACTGACCCAGCTCGTCGACGGATCGCTCCGCCGCGACCGTTTCCGGCGACTGTCCGGGAGAGTCGATCTGCATGAGAGGTTGGGATATGAATTCCACAGGGACCTTGCCCACCCCGTAGTCCTTGCGGAGCGGGTGGCCTTCCCAGTCGTCGGGCATGAGAATGCGCGTGAGATGAGGGTGACCTTCGAACTGGATTCCGAACATGTCGAATGCTTCGCGCTCCAAGAAGTTGGCCGTGGGCCACACCTCCACCACCGATGGGACCGTGGGGGGATCACCGGCGGCGTTCACGTGCAGAGTCATTCGCTCCTTCTTGAGGGCATGGAGTAGCTGCACCACCACCTCGAATCGGGGGCCGTAGAGGCCGCCCGTACCCTCGGCGTTTCGAAAACCCGCTCCCGCCGTACCGGCGCCGCCCGCGTTCACCACGCTTCGGCCCAAACCGCTTCGGTCAAGGCCGCAGAGATCCATGAGCATCCAGCCCTCATCTCGCAGCTCGCGCGCGCGCTCGGCCCACCGATCCGACTCGATCCAACCCGTCAACCTGCCACCCGGCTTGCGTCGTAATCGCCTTTGGAGATGGTCTCGTGGAGCAGCATGATGCCGTCGATCAGCATCTCGGGTCGAGGAGGGCACCCCGGTACGTAGATATCAACAGGGACTATCTGGTCGACGCCTTGCACCAAAGCGTAGTTGTTGAAGACTCCACCGGACGACGCGCACGCGCCCATAGATATGACCCACTTGGGCTCGGTCATCTGATCGTAGATTTGCCTCAACACCGGAGCCATCTTCTGTGACACGCGCCCGGAGACGATCATCAAGTCCGCCTGCCGGGGAGACGCGCGAAACGCTTCCATACCGAAACGAGCCAGGTCGTAGCGCGGCATCGTGGTCGAAATCATCTCGATCGCACAACACGCCAAGCCGAACGTAACCGGCCACAACGACGACTTACGCGCCCAGTTGACTAGCTTGTCCAAGCGCGCGGTCACAAAATTGGCGCCGATAGCATCGCTCACTCCGCCCATTCGAGGCCGCCCCTTCTCCACACATACACGTACGCCGCCAGAAGAATCGCTATAAAGGCAAGCATCTCGATGAGGCCGAACAGCTTGAGGTCCTCGAATGCCACCGCCCACGGATACAAGAAGACCGTCTCGATGTCGAAAATAATGAACAGCATTGCAACGAGATAGAACTTGACCGGGAACCGTTCGCGCTCGATGTCGTGCTCTGGCACTATCCCGGATTCGTATGCCGTCCTCTTAGCCGCAGTCCAATTGCGGGGAGACAGCTTGGAGGCGGCCACGATCGAAAGAACCGCGAACGCGGTCGAGAGGATCACGAGAAACAAGATCGGAAGATACGCGCCGAGAGTCACGGTTTAAGCTCCGCGAGCTTCTTCAAGGCTTTCAGTCCCCTCTGTTGCGAGCCGCGTGCATTTTCGTCTTCGAGATTCGCCAGCAGAGTCAGCGCGAAGCCCATAACTCGCTTCGAGCTCATCCCCATCGACACGAGTCTTTCCATCAACTCTGGGTGCCCTATCAGCTTTACGAACTTCCTACCGAGGCGATAGTAGGGCCCGTAGGTCTCGGTCATCTCTTCGGTGTAGGAGGAAAGCGACGGACTCGATCCGTTCCCCAAGGCTTCGTCGATGTGGCGTGCGGCCATGCGGCCGGTCTCATAGCCATAGGCGATGCCTTCGCCGTTGCAGGGGTTGATCATTCCCGCTGCATCGCCGACCAGCACGAAGCCCGGGCCGTGAGGGGGCCACACGCTCTGCCCCATGAACAGCCGCCCGGCCCGCGCCTTCGAGCACACCGTTTCGAAGTTCACTTCCCACTCTTCGGGAAGCTGCGAGATGAAGTTCCTCTGCAGATCGTGGAGGTTGATGTCGCGCCATCCCCCGAACGTCGACAGCAAACCGACCCCGGCGTTGACGGTGCCGTCCCCGACGGGAAAGACCCAACCGTAGCCGGGCAGGGAATCGGGCCCGGAGCGAACCTCGAGGTAGGCCTCGAACCAACCCGAATGCTCCATGGGCGAGCGAAAGTACTGACGCACGGCGAGTCCCATCGGATAGCTCGCTCTGCGCTCCCGACCCAACGTGCGCGTGAAAGTGGTCGCCGAGCCCTCGGCCGACACGACCCACTTGGAGCGGACCTCCTCGAGCTGTCCGTCCCGGCGGGCCCTGATTCCCCGGCACATGCCGTCCTCGAATATGGCCTCTTTGACCTGGGTGGCGTAGAGAACCTTGGCGCCCGCCGCCTCGGCGTTGTCGAGCACGATCTTGTCGAGGTCCTTGCGCGGTTTCACGAGACCGTAGTTGCACCATTGCTCGAGCTCGGGAAAGGCAAGCTCGAGGGTCTTTCCGGCGGCGTGCACGCGCAGGCCTCGGACTCGCTCCCAGGTGGCCAGCTCCTCTCCGAGGCCCATCTCCTCGAGCACCTTTACGGCGCGCGGAGTAAGGCCGTCGCCGCACGTCTTTTCGCGCGGGAAGGTCTTCTTCTCGAGGACCAGAACGGAGTGCCCGCGCGACGCAAGGTAATGAGCCGCCGCGGACCCCGAAGGCCCTCCTCCAACGATGGCAACGTCGACCTCGGTCGACACCGCGGACTACCTCTCTTTTCGGGGCCCCTTCAAGGCCGGATGAGGCCGGCGTACGGGGGCCGGAGGCTTGTGAAAACTTTCACGAGCATCCTAAACCCTCTGCCGCCGAAGCGTAATGGCGACCCTTCGGAGAAGTCGAGGCTCGTCCGCGGCGCAGGCAGTATCTCAAGCCGCCGCCCGGCGACAAATCGTCAGTCGGCCGAGACAGTTCCGCTCATCGTCGGGTGGTATTGGCAGTGAAAGTAGTAGTCGCCCTTGTCCAGCGGGTCGATGGTGAAATCCTCGGTTGCTCCAGCGATCGCGTCCGGGCTCGTGAACAGGGCCGTGGAGGGATCGGTCGCATCCTCTT
>JACDBF010000290.1 GCA_013695055.1 Actinomycetota bacterium | reverse complement strand
CCCGGGAGCGGATTTAGGAGGTCGAGGACGATCCCTCTTGATGTCGCCGTCCCGGCGGTGCACGGAACCTACGGTGAAGACGGGACCCTCCAAGGACTCTTGGAGCTCGCCGATATTCCCTACACCTGCTCCGGGGTCGTCGGCTCGGCCGCAGGGATGGACAAAGTCACCATGAAGTCAGCTTTTCAGGCTGCGGGGATCCCCACCGTCCCTCATTTCGCGGTCGACGCTGCTGATCTCGATCGAGACCGAGAGACGGTCCTCGATGAGATCGAGCGCGCCATCCCCTATCCGACATTCGTAAAGCCGGCCCACCTTGGTTCCAGTGTGGGTATTGCAAGGGGAGCGGATCGGACGGAGCTGGCCTTGGCCCTGGATGTCGCCCGGCGCTATGACCGCAGGCTCCTCATCGAAAGATCGATGGAGGGCTGCACCGAGATCAACTGCTCGGTGCTCGGCGGGGCCGGGTACGACCCAAGCCCCTCGGTGTGCGAACAGCCGGTCGTCGGGGAGGAGTTTCACACCTTCTCCGACAAGTACCTCGCCGGGGGCAAGGGAGCTTCATCCAAGGATCAAGGTATGGCCGGCTCCCGGCGACTCATCCCGGCCCCCATTTCCGACGACCTGACCAAGAAGGTGCAAGACAATGCAGTGAGGGCGTTCCGGGCGGTGGATGCCTCGGGCGTCGCACGCATCGACTCCTTCGTGGACGAGCGGTCGGGAGATGCTTGGGTCATGGAGATCAACACGGTTCCGGGCTCGTTCTCCTTCTATCTCTGGGAGGCGAGCGGAATGTCGTTCGACGAGCTCGCCCAGAACCTCCTGGATATCGCGCTTCAGACCCATGCTCTCAAGGCGCAGCTCATGTTTTCCTTCGAGTCGGGCATCCTGGAGGGCATGAGGGGGCCGAAGTCGAGTGGCTGACAGATCCGCAGTGAGCCTCAGCGAAGAGGACAAAGACCGTTTTCAGCGTGGGGCGCTGCCCCTGCTGGATTCGCTCTACGGCGCCGCCCTGCGCATGACCCGCAATCCGGCGGACGCCGAAGACTTGGTTCAGGAGACCATGCTTCGGGCCTACCGGGCCTTCGACCGCTTCGAGCCGGGGACCAATCTCAAGGCGTGGCTCTTCCGCATCCTGACCAACGCCTACATCAATACTTATCGCAAGAAGCAAAGGGAGCCGCAAAAGGTCTCTTCGGACGAGGTTGAAGACTTCGATCTGTATCAGGAGCTCAAGAATCACGACCCGCAGTACTCAGAGACGCCCGAGAGCCTGGTCCTGGACTCGCTGGTGGACTCAGACATCCTCGAGGCGATAGAAGAGCTGCCGGAACAATTTCGCCTGGCCGTGGTGCTCTCCGATATGGAGGGCTTCACCTACGCTGAGATGGCCGAGATCATGGATGTGCCTATGGGCACCGTCATGTCGCGACTCCACCGGGGAAGAAAAGCTCTCCAGAAGCGTTTATGGAAGATAGCCGTTGATCGGGGCATCGTGAAGGGCCCGGGTAACGGCGGAGCGGCTTACGAATAGCCATCGGACGGCAGGCGGAGCATGAGAATGATGATGGATCAGGGGGGAGACCCTATGGGTTGGAGAGAAATGTGAGTGAGCACTGCCGGCACACTCTCCAGCGCGCCTATTTCTTCATTGACGGCGAGCTCCTTTCCGCAGCCGAGCGCCACGAGATAAGCGTTCATCTCGAAGAGTGCGGGCCCTGCTTCGAGCGGTACGGTCTCGATAAGGAGGTCACCGAGATAGTCGCCCGACTCCGGCGACACTCGCCTTGCCCGCAAGGCCTGCGAATCCGCATCACTTCATTATTCACAAGCTCCTGATTCTGGGGGTTTGGCCGTGGCCACTATGGGATGGCGAATTTGAATCCTTGACCTGCAGGCAATAGGATTTCGCCGTTGAAGTAGGGTTGACGGTCTCGCGGTTCGTCCTTCGGAAGAGAGCACTGACTATGGCGCGCACCAACCTTCATGTTCTGGCCAGCCGTCTACTAGCTTGTCTGGCGGCGCAATCTGTGAGCGGAAGATTTGAGGGCAAGCTAAGGCAAGCCGCGGTCGAGGCTGGCCTTAACTCCGTTCGCTCAGCCGAAGCCGTCAAGCTTCTGGAAAGCCTGGGTCGCATCGAGGTCCTGCAGCGGGGCAGACGTGGGCGCGACACGATCATCGTTATCAATTCGGTCGACGAAGTCGTCCTCGAAGACGCCCAAACGATGCTTCCCGCGAGGACGCCCCGCAAGAGCGCAAAGCTGGATTACGAGAACTTGGGCCGGACGGTCGTAGATCGCCTGATAGAGCTTGGACGCGATGACTCACTGCGCGCAGCTCAAGTCGAGGCGTTCGCGAACGAAAGCGCTCAACAAGCGAGGCTCATCGAGCGGCTCCAAGCGCAGCTAGAAGAAGCAGAGCAGCGGGAAACGGACTTGCGCATCAGGTTGAAGGCCGCGGAGGGCGCGCTGTCTCGCGCTGAGGAGAACTTGAGCCGGGCGTTCGGTTTCAACCGCCCGGCCGGCGAGCCCGTGCGCGTCGAGGACGACGACGCGCAGGCGGTGCTCGACATCCTCAAGGCGGGCCAGGTCTAGAGCCAAGTCACTCATCGCCCACCTTCTGTGGTGGGGTTGGAGCTCAGCTTGGGTCCGGCCCCGCGGTGAACAAACGAGGCCGGAGTTGACGCACTATCAGCAGGACGACGGCGATGAGGACGGCGACCGGCAGCACTGCGCCCGCTCCCACGATCACCGCAGCCACCACGCCGAGGGCCGCGCCCAGCGCTTGCTCGAGTGCCCGATCGATCGTCCCGGCGCGAACGGGGGCCGCGCCCTTCTCTTGCAGCGAGACGGTCAGGGTACCCAGCGAGGTCTGATCTTCGAGATAACGAAGCTGGCCTCGAATGCGTTCTATCTCGAGCTGCACGCCCTGAAGCTCTCCTTGCACGCGAATGGTGTCGGCAATGCTGACCGCGCGATCCATCAAGCGGAGAAGCACCGCTTCCTGCGCGCGCAGGTTGCGCGCGCGGGCCTCGAGGTCGATGAACTCTTGGGAAACGTCCTGGCCCGAGATGCTTTCGCCGGCGAGCTCTCCCAGATCCTCGACCTCGGACAGCACCTGCTCGAATCGAGCCGAGGGGACGCGAATCACGAGAGTCCCCGATCGGGCATCTTCTCCTCCCACGTCGGTGGAAAGAACGAATCCGCCATGGGCACGCGCCGTTGCGATGACTCCCTGAAGAGAGTCCTTGAAGCTTCCTTCTTCGACCTTCACAGTTACGCTTCCCGTCTTGATGACCGACGGACCAATGCTCGGCAACTGGGCTGCGGTCCCCACTTGGCCTTCATCTTGTGCGGAGGCAAAGGTCTCTTGTGCACCTCCGGAGGCCGAACCGTCCGGGGCCCCCTCTACAGCCATGTCATCAGATGTGCGGGATGCGCCTTGCTCAGAGTCCGCTCCGCCGAGGACGGTGCCGTCACTTCCGCCGCACGCCGGCAACACGAGCGCCAGCATGGCAGTGGCAGCACACATCTTTTTGGTCAAAGTCACGGTCAACCTCCTGTTCGACATGCCCCTTGGACGAGGCAAGAAGGCACCGTTGTTCCCGCCAATCTCGAATCGGCCGAGAGGCCGGGGTCAGGCGTCCGGTTGGGTTCCGAAGAGCCGGTCCCCGAAGTCCCCAAGTCCCGGGATGATGTACGCATCGGCGTTGAGAGCGCGATCGACCGATGCCGTTACGACGTCGACGTCGGGATGAGCCCTTTGCAGGCTGGCGACGCCTTCGGGGGCGGATACCACCGACACCATCCGCACCGAGCGGGCGCCGGCTTTCTTGACCGAGTCGAGCGCGGCATTCGCAGACCCGCCGGTGGCGAGCATGGGATCCAGCACGAACGTCGTCGCATCCTGCATCTCGGGGAGCTTGGCGTAGTACTCGGAGGGTTGATAGGTGGCTTCGTCGCGCTCGAGTCCGAGATAGCCGACGCGCACTACGGGGAAGAGCTCGACGACGGCATCGAGCATCCCTAAGCCGGCACGCAAGATCGGCACGACGACGAGCGGCTGCTTCAGCGCCAAGCCGGTCGCTTCTTCAAGCGGAGTCATGACCGTGCGTTCTCTTGTCGGCAGATCCTTGGTTGCTTCGAGAATCAGTACGGTGGTCAAGCGCTTGGTGAGTGAGCGAAAGAGTGTTGCGGGGGTATTTCGATCGCGAAGCGCAAGCAGAAGATGGCCGGCAAGCGGATGATCGACGACGGTGAGGCTCACGCGCGCGAGATGGCGCGTCGCGTGTCCCGGCTCATAGGGGCCGGCGTCCTTTGAAGCCGTCATCGGAAGAATGCCAATGGGCCACCTCCGGCTCGCCGAGGCGCCAGCAGTAAAAGGCTTCCCGGCCCCCGATCCGCGCGGGGAAATCGATCAGGCCGGTATCGATGTCTCTGATGATCACGCCCCATTCTTCGATTCGCTCGAGTAGCTCGGCGACGCGCGCAAGCGTACGAGACCAGCGGTCGCGCGCCGGCGAGGAACCGTTTCCTGCGGCGGAAACGGCGATCAACTCTCGGATTCGTGCAGAAGCCTCATATTTGGTCCTCAGCTCGACAAGCGCCGGCGCCAGATGGTCGAGGAGCGCGTTCGCTTCCTGGAGGGTATAGATCTTGTCGCTCACGACTGTCGTCCGATGTTCTTGAGGAAGAGGTCGGCGATCGGATTGCCGACAGAACGCGCTTTCGCAATGGCCGCGGCGCGATCGAAGGCGACGCGCCGGTGGCGGAGCGTCAAGTCGGTGCCGTGTCGATCGATGAGCAAATACGAGGCGGTGTCGTCGTCGTTGGGAAACCCGACGGATCCCGTGTTGCACACGATGCTTCCGTCCTTGAGGCGCCGCACGAAAGCTCGATGAACATGCCCGTACACGACCAGTGTGGCTTTTCCCTCGTAGGGGACGAAGTCCGATCCCGGTGCGTCCGGCATCGGGGCGTCGAAGGGCGAGTGTGGAGTGCCGTGCACCATGAGCAGCGACCCGGCCCCCGAGTGCCCGAGCGGCAGATCGAGGAGCCACCGAGCATCGTCGGCCGAAACCGCGTGCGCTGAAGCCAGCGATTGCATGAGCAGACGATCGTCGTCGGCCGTGATTGTTTGGGGATCTCCGGTGATCCAGACGTCGGTATTGCCCTTGACGGTCGTCCAGCCCGCCGAGCGGACGTGAGCGATGCATTCCGAGGCCCACGGGCCTCCCCAGCCGAGGTCTCCGGCGCACCAAACCTCGTCCGCCGCCTGAAGCTCGAGGTCTTTCTC
>JACDBF010000288.1 GCA_013695055.1 Actinomycetota bacterium | reverse complement strand
CCCGGCGTATCGAGGGTTTCCGATTCAGGGGACCCCGAGCCCCCCGCCTAGCACGGCCCCGCGGAGACGAAGGGATTTGAACCCTTGGACCTCTTGCGAGGTCACACGCTCTCCAGGCGTGCCGGTTAGTCCGCTCCCGCACGTCTCCGTCGGCGAGTTTACCCGTCACGCCGGCCCCTGGTTCTGAGAGGGAACCCGGCGTTCTATGTGTGCAGGCGTTCGAATTTCGAACGCTGATCCGCTCAGATCGGGATTGGGGGTGGGGGGTGGAAGCCGCCGATGAGGCCGGCCAGGGCCCGGGCGCAGGCGATCGTGGTGCGGTCTTCGAGGTAGGGGCCGATGATCTGGATGCCGGCCGGGAGGCCATCTCGGGTGAGCCCGGCGGGAGCCACGGTGGCGGGCAAGTGGCCCAGGCCCGCGAGCGCCATCCAGACCTCGAGGTCAATGTAATCCCGGGCCCGGCCGTCAACTTCAATGGTCCGTTCGCGTTCGGGCCGGCGATCGTGCGGGAAGGCGGCCACCGGAGCGACCGGGAACAACAGGACGTCGTAGTCGGAGAAGAAAGCGGCGAGCTGCGCGCCCATCCGGGCCCGAGCCTCGTCCGCCTCCATCCATTCCCAATGACTCTGGACCTCGGCGCGGCGGAAGCGGTCCACCGAGCTCTCGGAACCTTCGTCCGCGGGCGGCCGGGCCGCCACCAGGGCCTGAATGCGCGTGAAGCGCGCAGGGGTCATGAGCGCGCCCACCGGGGCCAGCAAGCGCTCGAAGACCACGCGCGTCTCGTGGAGGGAGAAGCCGGGCCGGGCCCGGTCGTCCACGTCGGCTCCGGCCCGGGCCAGCGCGTCGACCGCTCCCTGGAGAACGTCTCCGACGGAGGAATCGACAGGGCACTCATCATCGTCGAGCCACGCCGCGACCCGGAAAGCGGAGGCTCGCTCGTGGCGCGGTGGGGGCAGCTCGAGGCGCCATGCGGTCCGGTCGCGCGTCTCGGGGGCCGCCACGACCGACAGAAGGAGGTCGAGGTCCCCGGCGCTTCGAGCCAGGGGGCCCAGGACGCCGATGTCGACCTTCGCCAGCTTGCCGGGCGGCCCCGGCTCGTGGCCCCGGCCCGGCACTATCCCCCACGACGGCTTGTGCCCATAGACGCCGCAGAAATGGGCCGGAACACGGATCGAGCCGGCGACGTCGCTTCCCAGCTCGGCCGCGCACATCCCGGCCGCCAGCGCGGCGGCGGCTCCTCCCGAAGAGCCTCCCGGCGTCCGGCTCAGGTCCCACGGGTTGTTGGTCGTTCCCCACAGATCATTGAAGGTCTGCCAGTCCCCCGCGTACTCGGGCAGGTTGGTCTTTCCCATGATCACCGCGCCGGCCGCGCGCAGCAGCCCTACGGTCGGGCCGTCCCGCTCGGGCACATGCGACTCGAGCTCTCTGGAACCACTGGTCGAGAGCATCCCGGCCGTTTCGAAGGAATCCTTGAGCGTCATAGGAAGCCCATGAAGGGGGCCGGCGAGGGCTCCCGCCGCGTGCGCGGCATCGGCTCGAGCAGCGTCGCGCCGGGCCCCCTCAACGTCGAGCGTCACGACCGCATTGAGGGCCGGGTTCATTCGCTCGATGCGCTCGAGATAGGCGTTCACCACATCGACGCTGGAGAGGCTTCCCCCGCGGAGCATGCCCACGAGCTCGGTTGCGGTCGCGACCGCGAGATCCATCACGCTTCCCAGCTAGCGAACGCCATGAGGCGGTGGGGGCGGGATTCGAACCCGCGGAGGGCGTGAACCCTCAATCGCTTTCGAGGCGATCCCGTTATGGCCACTTCGGTACCCCACCAACGGCGCGCCCACCACGAGCGGAGCCGCCGAGACGGCGATTATAGGAGCGCCCCCTGGCCCCGCCGGGTCTCGAAGAATGAGCGCAACAACGCCTCGGACTCGCGCGCCAGGACTCCGGACGTGATCGCTACGTTGTGGTTGAGGCGGGGGTCCTCGGGGATGTTGTAGAGGGAGTAAGCGGCGCCGGCGCGCGGATCTTGAGGTCCGTAAACCAGGCGTTCGAGCCGGGCCAGGACGCCGGCTCCGGCGCACATGGGGCACGGCTCGAGCGTCACGTACAGGACCGCGCCGGAAAGTCGCCAGCTCTTCAGCGTGGCGGCCGCTTCTCTGAGGGCGAGTATCTCGGCGTGAGCGGTCGGATCGCCCCGCACCTCTCTTTCGTTGTGGGCCGAACCGATGACTTCGCCGCCGCGCGCTACGACCGCCCCCACCGGCACATCCCCGTGATCGACCGCCCGGATCGCCTCCCCGAGCGCCTGCCGCATGAAGCCTTCGTCCTCCTGCGGCGTACCCGCGCTCATTCGGCCCGGCGGCGAGACTTGAATCTTTGAGTCGTGGCCTTCGAGCGCTGCTTGACCCAGGTAAGGAGGTCCTCGGCCCAGTCGTACTCGGAGCCGAGAACGGCGAGCCCGGCGATCGTGACGATGATTCCCGGGCCGGGCAGCACGAGGAGCAGCACTCCGAGGACGACCAGGGTGATTCCAAGGATCGTGATGGCCGCGCGCCGGGTGAATTGGCCGAGCGAGCGCCGCTCGGTCTCGACCGCGACATCGA
Source organism: Actinomycetota bacterium (assembly GCA_013695055.1). Lineage (GTDB taxonomy): Bacteria > Actinomycetota > CADDZG01 > CADDZG01 > WHSQ01 > JACDBF01. The sequence continues at coordinate 732 of JACDBF010000288.1, read as the reverse complement.
CCGTTGGCTCGAAGTCGCCGTGATCCTGATATCTCTCCAGTGAGCGGCGAGGAGGAGACGACAGCTCCTGATAGCGCTCGAGAAATTGCTTCACGCGCTCGGCGTGGCGCGCATGATCGACGATCATCTGAACCACGGCTCCATTGCGGGTGCCTTCGAGCGCGAGGAGCGGCCCTCCGGGGGCCCGGGCGTCGACTCCCCAGGCCTCGACGTCGTCCCAGGCGATGGCCTCGTCTCCATCCTGTCGTCCGCCCCAGAGAGTTCCGCCCCAGAGAGTAATGAAGCGCCGGTTCGTGAGAAAGGCCACCCCGCGCTTGTTCGTGCGTGGCTTGCGGGCACGCGTCCAATGAGTAACCCGCTCTCCGTTCTCGAGCATCGGGAGGACGCGCTCGATGACCTGCCTCTCCCGCTGCTCGGCGATGCGGTCGATCAGTTGCACGGCCATCCTCTCGCGCGCATTGGACGATCGGGATCGAGTACGCCCGGAGGGATTCGAACCCCCGACCTTCCGGTCCGTAGCCGGACGCTCTAATCCACTGAGCTACGGGCGCATGGTGGATCACCACAATATATGGGGCCGGCAGACCGGCGAGCCCGCAGTAAGCAGACGCGGAGGCGCAGGGATTTGAACCCTGGAAGGGGCTTTAAACCCCTTAACGCATTAGCAGTGCGCTCCCTTCGGCCGCTCGGGCACGCCTCCCACGGACCTCGATGATATGGCACCGCGCTCGG
>JACDBF010000203.1 GCA_013695055.1 Actinomycetota bacterium | reverse complement strand
ACGCCGAAGCCTCCCGGAACCAGGATGCCGTCGAGCCCTCCGAGCGTCGATTCGAGATCGGCGCCCTTCAGATCGTCGGATGCAATCCACGAGATGTCGAGCGGGCGCTCGTTGTAAAAGCCGGCGTGCTTGAGGCTTTCCACGACCGATAAGTAGGCATCGGGGAGCTGCACGTATTTGCCGATGATGCCGATGCGAACGGGATCGCCCGGCGAATGCATCCTCGATACGAGCTTCTTCCAGCCCATCAAATCGGGCCCGGGTACGTCGGCCATACGCAGGTGATCGACCACGAAGCGATCAAAACCCTCTTCGTGAAGAACAAGGGGTATCTCGTAGATGTTGTCGGAATCAACCGCAGACACGATCGCGTCCGTGGCGACATCGCACAGCAAAGAGATCTTGCGCTTGAGGGCCGGACTGATGGGCCGGTCGGAGCGACACACGATGGCGTCCGGCTGGATGCCGATCGATCGAAGCTCGCGCACCGAATGTTGCGTCGGCTTGGTCTTGAGCTCTTCGGCGGGAGCCATGTAAGGCACCAGGGTCACGTGGATGTAGCACGTCTCGTCTCGCCCCAGCTCCATGCGCAATTGCCGGATGGCCTCGAGAAAGGGCAGCGATTCGATGTCGCCGACGGTGCCGCCGATCTCGGTGATCAAAACGTCGGCACCCGAATCCTCGGCGAGTGAGCGAATACGTTCCTGGATGACATTCGTGATATGCGGAATGACCTGAACGGTGTCACCGAGGAAGTCCCCGCGCCGTTCCTTGGCGATGACGGACTGATAGATGGCGCCGGTCGTGACGTTCGAGGCCCGGAACATGTTTTCGTCGATGAAACGTTCGTAGTGGCCGAGGTCGAGGTCGGTCTCGCCACCGTCTTCGGTCACGAAAACCTCGCCATGCTGAAAAGGATTCATGGTGCCCGGATCGACGTTGATGTAGGGATCCAGCTTTTGCATCATGACCCTGAGGCCGCGCGCCTTCAGGAGTCTTCCCAGTGACGCCGCCGCAATGCCCTTGCCCAGAGAGGAAACCACTCCTCCCGTCACGAAAACGTGCTTCGCCACCAGCCCTCCGATCTATTGAGCTACAAGGGCGTGAGCCCCTCGAATACACAGGTGACGACCCTGTTCGCCGGCGCGTCCGCCTATGAGCAATCGCAGCACTGGCCTCGGGAAGTCAGTCCACGCTAGCACGCACGCGCGGCCGCGCCGCGGTCATTCAAGAGCCCCGCCTGCCGAGGCGGTCCACAGCGCTCAGGACCCTCACGCGCTCGATGATCGCCGAGAAAGACCACCTCTCAGAGGCAAGGTTCAGGGCCAGCAGCCCGAGCACGGCAGCCACCCTGCCCTGCGGCGGCAAGGAGACGCTCAGGCCCAGGCCGAGCACGGCCCCCAGTGGATTCGCGCCCGCGTCGCCGAGCATGGCGCGGGCGCGCAGGTCGAGGACGAGACATACGAGCAGCGCTCCCAGCAAGCCGGCCGAGGCGGCGCTCCAGACCGCATCGCCCCAGACGAGCAGCGGCAGCCACGCAAAAAGGGCGGCCTTTCCGGCCCGTCCCGGGGCACGATCCAGCAAATTCACCGCGTTGGCCGTGAGAGCAACGAGAAGCGCCGTCTCCAAGACTGCCCAGCCATCGAGCACCAAGGCGCCGGCCACCATTCCTCCCGCGGCGGCCCCGGCGATCTTGATCGCTCCCCCGGTGAGCCGCTTGTCGCGGGCGGCCGCAAGGTGCCCGTGAAAGCCGCGCTCCTGCTCATCGCCGCGGCGGTCGTCGTAGTACCCGGCCGCCGCCATGACCGCCACCACCAGGCCGACCGCTCCGGCGGAACGCGCCTCTTCCGGATAACGGGCGGCGAACGCTCCCGCCACGATCACCCCCGAAGCGGCGAGAGGAAACCCCAGCACTGCGGGTACCGGGCGACCTCGCCAGTTCACGCGCGTCAACGCCTGCGGGGCCCGCGCCACGGCGAGCGGCGCCACCAAGAGGCTGATGAGAGCACCGCCAGCGGCGCCTGCCAGCGCGGCCGCGTTCACGGACGGGCTTGCTCTAGGCGGACGACGACCCAGGCGAGGAACATCGTCGGCACAAGAAACGCGAGCATCGTCGCGGGAATGACTATCCCCGAGTCGTTGGCCAGAAAGCCGAGGATCGCCAGGATCAAGAGCCCGAAGATCCCGCTTCGCAAGAACGGCAGACGTGAGCTCAGCTCTCGCCAGCGCCACGTCACCACGGCTAGGGCGGCAATGAGGGGCAGCACCGAGAAGCTGAA
>JACDBF010000199.1 GCA_013695055.1 Actinomycetota bacterium | reverse complement strand
GGATCACGTTCATCTACGTGACGCACGACCAGGAAGAGGCGCTCACCATGTCGGACCGCATCTCGGTCATGTCGAACGGCCGGGTCGAGCAAGTGGGGTCGCCCGAAGAGGTCTACGAGGAGCCCGCCACCGCGTACGTGGCCGACTTCCTGGGCGTCTCCAACCTCATGAACGCGACCGCTAAAGGGTCTTCAGGCCGGGGCCCTTGCACCGTGTCGGTCGGCGACTTCGAGATGCTGGCCGCCAAGGGCACCACCGACGCCTTCGGCGACGTCAAGGTGACCATCCGGCCCGAGCGCGTGCTGGTCGAGGCCCACGGCACGACCGGGCAGAACCGCATCCCCGGGATGATCGAGCGGACCGTCTACCTCGGCTCGTTTACGCAGCTGATCATCAATCTGGCCCACGGCGAGCGCCTGCAAGCCGTTCTGCAAAACCGAGGCGAAGCTCTCCCCTTCAGTCAAGGCACTCCGGTGGTCGTCTCCATGCCGCCCGACGCGCTCCGGGTGCTGCCGCTCGCCGGAGCCCGCGCGGAGGCCGAGGCGGAGAGAGGTTAGATCTCGAGGCGGGCGAAGTCGCGCACCGCGCCGGCGCCGCCCCTTTTGTCCTCGTTGCGGCTCAACCATTTGTGTCCGAGCACGGCGAGCGTGATCGCGAGCATCGAGAAGAACAGCATCACCGTGGCGAGGGCGTTGAGCGACGGATTGGGGGCCGCGCGCGCGTTGCTGTAGATGCGCACCGGCACGGTCTCCGAGTTGGCGCCCCCCTTTAGGAACTGGCTGATGACGAAATCGTCAATGGAGATGGCGAACACGATCATCAGGCTTGCGAATACGGCGGGAGCGAGAAGCGGCAAAAGGACCATCCGCAGAGCCTGTCGAGGCGAGGCTCCCAGATCCATGGCCGCCTCTTCGTACTGCTTGCCAATCGCGAACAGACGGCCCCTGACGACGATCACAACATAGGAGATCGAAAAGGTGACGTGACCCAGAACCTGCGCGACGGTGCCGAGCCTCACGAACGAGAACAGCGTCGTGAACACCAAAAAGAGTGCGGATCCCATGACGATCTCGGGCGTGATGAGAGGGAACAACATCAAGAAGTTCCCGGCCCCCGAGCCTCGGCCCCTCCAGCGCGCCAATCCGAGGGCCAACGCCAGCCCTATCGGAGTCGCGATGAGCATCGTGAGGACCGCGAGCCTCAGGCTTTGCGTCATCGCCGTCCGAAGCGTCGGGTCGTGGAGAACCGATAGGTCCGGATCCCCTGTGTACCACCGCAAGGAGAATCCCTGCCATGTGCTGCGCGAGCGGCCGGCGTTGAAGGAGAACTGGATCGCGATTAGAACCGGCACCACCGACCACAGGATGTAGAGCCATGTGAAGGCCGGGAGGAAACGGGGCTTGCCCCACGGATTCGAGATTCGATCCCGCAGCCGCCGGGTCAGCGCGCCGGATGCGGAGCGCTCGGGGACGCCCTGCGGACGGGCAGCCGCTTCGCTCACGCGCGCGCTTCCTTCGTCCCTTTGGACACGGTGTAGAGGTAGTAGAACATCAGAAGGCTCACCACCGCCATCAAGACGAGCACGAGCGCGGCTCCCTTGTTTCCTCCGGAGCCACTGTGGATGAAGAAATAGATCTGGTTGCCGAACATGCTCGTGCGCGGGACGTTGGACAGCAGATCGGTGGTGTAGTAGTCGCCGAACATAGGCAGCAAGATGATTGCGCTTCCGGCCAGGATCCCCTGCTTGCTGAGGGGAAGGGTCACACGAGCGAACGCGCGAAAGGGGCTTGCCCCCAGATCGCGCGCTGCTTCGAGAAGACTCCGGTCGATACGATCGAGAGCGGCAAATAGAGGCAGGATCAAGAACGGCACGTATCCGTAGACGAGACCCAGGATGACGGTGAGCGGCTCCCCCGCGAGCCAGCTGCGAGGCTGGTCGAGCAGACCTACGAACATCAGTATGCGATTCACGTATCCGTCGTCTTGTAGGAGGTTGACCCACGCCAGCATGCGCATGAGGTAGCTGATCCAAAACGGCGCGATCAGCAACACCAACAGCAACGTCTTGAACCGCCCCCCGTGACGGCTGATGTAGTAGGCGACCGGGTAACCGATGAGCAGGCTGAGAGCGCCGGCCAATCCGATGTAGGTGAACGTGCGAAGCATGACGACGCGCAACTCCGACTGAGCGAAGATCTCGGAGAAGACCTGCGGATTCCAGCGCAGCGGGCTCCATTCGGGGACGGGCGTGAAGAAGATCGGGTCGAGGGTGCCCATTGCGAGCGACAGCACGGCGTAGAGGGGCACCAGGAACAACAACACCAACCACACCAGTCCCGGCGCGGCGAAGGAGGGCCAGAGCCACTTGGGGAAGCGCACTCCCCCTTGATCGCGCGGCTTCCCCCCCGCGCTTTGCCGGCTCACCGCCACGGTCGAGCCTCCTTACCGAAGGTGACCTAGGCCCCCGACTTGAAATCGGACCACGCGTTCTGCCACCTCTGATCGATCTCAGGCGCCAAGGTGGTCTGGATGATGC
>JACDBF010000197.1 GCA_013695055.1 Actinomycetota bacterium | reverse complement strand
GCGACCTCATCACCCTGTTCATCGCTATCGAGCTCATCAGCATCCCGGCGATCATCATGACCGCGCTGCGCAAGGCCGACGTAAAGTCCAACGAGTCCGCGCTCAAGTTCTTTCTCTTCAGCGTTCTTTCCTCGGCCGTAATGCTCTTCGGCATGTCTTTGGCGTACGGGATCGCCGGGAGCACGAATCTGGCCGATATACGGGCGGCCTTGTCCGGCCGTGATCCTTCATCAATCAGGCTCGTTCAGCTCTTGGAGGTCGCGCCCGACGATCCCATCGTCGTGCTGGCGGTGTTCTTCGTCGTGGTCGGTTTCGCGTTCAAGATCTCAGCAGTGCCTTTTCACTTCTGGGCCCCCGACACCTACGAAGGCGCTCCTTCCCCGGTGGCGGCCTTCCTGTCGACGGCATCGAAGATCGGCGGGTTCGTGGGATTACTGGTGCTCATGTTCAAGGCCTTTCCCGACGTCGCCGACAACTGGCGGCCCGCCTTTGCGATCCTTGCAACGCTCACCATGACTGTTGGCAACCTGATCGCTTTGCGCCAGCGGCACATCATTCGCCTGCTCGCCTACTCGGGGATAGCGCAGTCCGGTTACGTGCTCGTGACTCTGGCCCTCATCGATCCGGACCGGCCCGGCGCCAACGCGCAAGCCTTGAGGTCGGCCATCATCTACCTCGCCATCTACGCGGTGATGGACCTCGGCGCATTTGCGGCGGCCGTGTCCTTCGCGCGCAAGGGCGGCTCTTACTTCATCTCGGACTACTCGGGCTTGTGGCGCCGCAGCCCCGTGCTCGCGACTTTGATGGCGGGCTTTCTTCTGTCGCTGGCCGGCACGCCGCCGATGGCCGGCGCGTGGGCCAAGCTGTTCGTCTTCCTCGCCACCATCAACTCCGGTGTCATCTGGCTGGCGGTCGTGATGGGCATTAACGCGGTCATCGCCGCGTGGTACTACCTAGGAGTCGTCAAGCGCATGTTCCTCGACGCGCCCGAGATCGAGGAGCCCGTCGAGGTGCCTTACATTCTGCGCGCGGCGATGAGCGTGGCCGCTCTTGCGCTCTTCGCAGCCTTCGTCTATCCGCCGATAATCACCTCCCTCGCGGAACGGTCGATTCTCTGAGCGGTAACACCCTGCATGGTTGACCCTGCCCCCGGGCCGCGCGACGAGACCGGCGCCATCATCCACTCGGAACGTCTCGATCTCTTCTCTATGTCCCTTGAGGCGGTGGCCTGTCTCGCCGCCGGAGATCGAGCGGGCGCCGAAGGCGCTCTCGGGCTTACGCTCCCGGCCGGCTGGCCCGAGCCCTCCGACCTCGGCTGGCTCGGCTACCGGAGAGGGCAGATGGAGAAGGATCCCGGCGTTCGACCCTGGCTGATGCGGGCCGTCGTCGTGCGATCGGAGCCGGGCCAGATGATCGGCAATATCGGTTTTCACGGGCGCCCGGTGGATGACAAGGCCGAGATCGGCTACGAGATTAGTCGGCCTCAGCGCCGCCGGGGCTATGCGAGCGAGGCGGTCAGGGCCCTGATCGAGTGGGCCAGACGCGAGCACGGCGTCCAGGGCTTCATCGCTTCGGTCTCGCCCGGCAACATGGCCTCTCGCGGCCTGATCTCGAAGCTAGGTTTCGAGCGCACGGGCCAGCAATGGGACGACGAAGACGGCCTCGAGCTCGTCTTCCAACTAAACCTAAACCCCATCTGAGCGGATCAGCGTTCGAAATACGAACGTTTTCCGGCATAGAACGCCCCTGGCCGGTATTCTGTCGGCGCCAGCGAGGCGGGATGCCCGAGCGGCCAAAGGGAGCGGCCTGTAAAGTCGCCGGCTGATGCCTTCGAAGGTTCGAATCCTTCTCCCGCCACTCAGCGCGCGGGCTCCGCACGACGGAGCACTAGAGTCCACTCGAATGACCATGGACTACCGCTCCCTCAGCTTGTGGCTCGACTCGGCCGGCGACGACCTGACTCCCCGGCCCCCGTTGGGCGTGGCCGGCGATGTCGATGTAGCGATCGTAGGTGGGGGCTACACGGGCTTATGGACCGCCTATTACTTGAAGAAGGCCGACCCGTCGGTGCGCGTCGCCATCGTCGAAAAGGAGATCGCCGGATTCGGCGCCTCGGGCCGCAACGGTGGATGGTGCTCGGCCCTGTTCGCGGGAAAACGGGAAAGGATCGTCCACACCCACGGCCGCGCCGCCGCGGTAGATATGCAGCGGGCGATGTTTGACACGGTCGACGAAGTCGGCAAGGTCGCCGCAGACGAGGGTATCGACGCGCACTTCCTCAAGGGCGGCACGTTCAACGCCGTGACCGCGCCTCCTCAATTCCAAAGGGTGCGCGCGTCGGTCGCCGAAGAGCGCGAGTGGGGTTTCGGCGAAGACGACTATGCATGGCTTGACCGGGCCGAAGCGGGCGCCCGGCTGGAGACCGAAGGCTTGCTCGGAGCCGCTTACACACCGCACTGCGCGCGCCTTCACCCGGCCCGGTTGGCGCGTGGCCTGGCCCGAACGGTCGAAGGATTGGGCGTTGCCGTCTACGAGCGCTCACCTGCGTTGTCGATCGAGGACGGCAAAGTGACGACTCCCGACGGAAGCTTGCGGGCAGAAGTCGTGGTACGCGCGACCGAAGGGTACACGCCGGGCCTCGATGGTTTCCGACGCACCCTCTTGCC
>JACDBF010000179.1 GCA_013695055.1 Actinomycetota bacterium | reverse complement strand
ACGACCTCGACGAGACCGGCTTCTCTCCCCAGGGCCCAGACCTTCTCGGCGACCGCAGCGTTGTCCGCTATGGGATCGGTGTTGGGCATCGCGACGATGGCGGTGAACCCGCCCGCGGCGGCCGCGGCCGACGCCGACGCGATCGTCTCCTCGTCTTCGCGGCCGGGCTCTCGAACGTGCGCGTGCAGGTCCACGAAACCGGGCGCGACGACCGCTCCCTCCGCGTCGATGACCTCGGCCTGTGCGTGGGTGACATCTCCGGCCACCGACCGTATGGAGCCATCGACGATGAGCACGTCTGTGACCTCATCTCGTCCGGCGGCGGGGTCGATCACCCGGCCGCCTTTCAACACGTAATCGGTCACGCGGCCTCCTCTTCCTCGTCGCGGCCGCCGAGCATCAAGTACAGGAGGCTCATTCGCACGGCCAGCCCGTTGGCCACCTGATTCAGGATGATGGAGCGCGGGGATTCAGACACATCCGCGGCGATCTCGACGCCGCGATTCATAGGGCCGGGATGCATGACCAGTGCGTCCGGGCGCATCTTTGCCATCCGCCGAGCGTCGAGGCCCCACATGGCCGCGTATTCCCGCAAGCTCGGCAGGAGCTGCTCTGACTGTCGCTCTCTCTGCACGCGCAGCAAGTAGCAGACGTCTGCGTCGGCGATGACGGAGTCGAGGTCACCAGAGACCTTCACCCCCCACGAAGGCGCCTGTGCAGGGATGAGCGTCGGCGGCCCGATCAGAGTCACGTCTGCTCCCATGGTGACGAGCCCCTTGACGTTCGAGCGAGCTACACGCGAATGCACGATGTCCCCCACGATCAAGACTCTCAACCCCTCGAGGTCTTTGAATCGCTCGCGAATCGAAAAGATATCCAGCAGCGCTTGGGTCGGATGCTCATGCTGGCCGTCGCCCGCGTTCAGAACGCTGGCCTTTACCCACTTCGAAAGTTGGTAGGGAGCTCCCGACGAGCCATGCCGCACGACGATCGCATCCACTCCCATCGCCTCGAGAGTCCACGCAGTGTCTTTGAACGACTCGCCCTTGGAAACCGAGGACTTCGAATCCGCCGAGAAGTTGATGACGTCGGCAGACAGACGTTTGGCGGCGAGCTCGAAGGAGATCCTGGTGCGCGTCGACGCTTCGTAGAAGAGATTGCATACCGTGCGACCCCGTAGGGTTGGAAGCTTCTTGATGGGCCTGTGCGTGACTTGCCTCAACGAATCCGCGGTATCGAGGATTTTCGTTATGTCTCCCGCCGATAGCTGGTCCATGGACAGCAAGTGCTTGATCATGTTCTCGTTCCTTCCGCTCTTGGGGCGGCGGTTGCGCTTGAAACCGAGGTGTCGTACTCGCCGATCAACACCGCGTCTTCGCCGTCGATCTCATCGACCTGCACCTTCACCACCTCATGGGCCGAGGTCGGAAGGTTCTTGCCGACGTGGTCGGCGCGTATGGGCAGCTCCCTGTGGCCCCTGTCCACGAGGACCGCAAGCCTGATGGCGCGCGGACGGCCCAGATCCAAGAGCGCATCGAACGCCGCTCTGATCGTCCGGCCGGTATAGAGCACGTCGTCGACGAGGACGACCACTCGACCGTCAAGGTCACCGGGCACGGTCGTGGACTCCAGGCTGCGGGGGCTCTTCAGCGCGACATCGTCCCTATAGAGGGTTACGTCGAGAGCCCCCGAGGGCACTGCCGTCGACTCGAAGGAGGCGATCGATGAGGCGATGCGGTCGGCGAGCGGAGCTCCCCGGGTCCGAATGCCCACGATCACCAGGTCGTCGGTTCCCCTGTTGTGCTCGACGATCTCGTGCGAGATGCGCCTCAGCGCCCGGCGAACGTCCGGGGGCTCCATCACACGGGCCTTGAGGGAAAAGGTCTCGGAGTGGCCCGCTCGGGCCACTAAAAAACGCCTCCCGGGCGTGGGGAAGCGTGCGCGCTCGGCTGCGATATCACTGGGCTCGCTCCTTTCCGGCCTCGCAGGGCCGAGTTAAAGGGCTATCTGAAGCAGACTACAGCGGCGCACCCCCAGCGGCAAGGATCAACATGCATAAGGCCCGGGGCGCCAGGGGCTACTTAGCACCCTGTCGTGCTGGCAATTAGTCCGAAGGACGATCTTCCCGCCCTCTCCATAGTGGAACGTGAGGCGGAGGGATCTGGTTACCTTTGTTTCGAAGATCGGCTTTCCGGCGGGCGCTTGATGCCTTTGAACCTTGTGCGTTGCCTGGCCAGGGTGGCGCAGGTTCGCATCCATCTTTTGAAGACACGCGATAACTGCCGCCGCTTCGATCGCTGATTTGTTAGCTAAGCGCGCCTTGAATTCGTCGGTGCGCTCGAAGGTCGTCACTCACTCAGCAGACAGAAGGTCTCGCGCAAGGTCCATGAAGTTGTGGTACTCCTTGCTACGGTCCGCGGCCAGGTCCTCGTCGGCTCGCCGCTCGCTTGCCTGCCAATCCGAAGCCCAGAAGTACAACTGATCCTTGGGAATGGACAGGGGGATTCGGCGAGTCTCCTCGACCTCGACGCTAGAGGCCACCGACCCGCGAGTGACGGACACGGTGGAAGAACCGCAGACCCTTCCGGTCGTGATCGTGACCGTCATCTGTGCCTCCTACTCTAGGTGCTGCTGTGCGTACTGCTCAAGGTTTTGCTGGATGATCCCTAACAACTCCTCCAAAGTGTCCTTTGTCCAAGCTTAGTCGTGCAAGGGGCTTCACAGCTACGTGCGTCAGCTGCATTACTTGATCTCGCACTTCATCAGGTTCTCCCATGATCGGGGGTGGAACCGCCTGGCCAATTGACAGCACGAACTGGTCCTTATCGAGAAACTGGCAGAGGTACTGGTTCGCCATGAGAACGGGAGTGTCGTCCAGCCCGATCCAGGCGAGGGGTATCTGGATGGGCTCGGGTGATCCGGCTCTTTGTCCATCGCGGCGGCCATACCCAACTATCGGTTCGCAATTGATGAACTTAATTCCATCCACTCGCGACGTGCAAAGGTGCGTATCTATTGGATGTTTCTGAGAGACGATCGCCTTTGATTCCCTTGACCCGCGATCCGGTATCGCCTTACTCGTCGAGAGCAGCGAGAAAATCCTCGTCGGTCTCGAAGATCTCGACTCGGCTCTCGGCGATGTCGAGAGAAGCCTCACGCTCGCCCGCCTGCCACGCCGGCGTCCAGAACCACGCCTGCGTCGCATCGACCCCCTTCTGTGGCTTGAACAAGATGCCCTCCTGACCGTCCTCAACCTCCACCGGGGCCCCTTCCTGGAGATGTCCTAGCTCATGGATCTCACGGGAATAGTGACTCGGCCCTTCGCTCCCACCCTCCTACCCTAATAGG
>JACDBF010000159.1 GCA_013695055.1 Actinomycetota bacterium | reverse complement strand
GGCGGCCTATTCGCCCCCGGGCTCACCTGGAACCAAGACGAAACCAAGACGGAAACAAGACGGAAACAAGACGGGAGCACCCCTTAGCGCCAATGGTTTTGATCAAAGAAGAAAAGAACGACATAATCTCCCAGTACGCTCGGACGACGGGCGACACCGGCTCTCCCGAGGTACAGGTGGCGCTTTTGTCCACTCGCATCTCCGAGTTGACCGAGCATTTGCAGTCTCATCGCAAGGACCATCACTCACGCCGGGGCTTGCTGCGCATGGTGGGCCGTCGCCGCCGGCTCCTCGACTATCTGCGTCGCGAAGATGTCGAACGTTACCGAGAGCTCATCGGCCGGCTCGGGCTGCGCCGGTAGCCGGTTTGCGCGAACAAAAGGGGAGAGCCATAGGCACACGACCCAGATGACTTCCTGAAAGCACTTGAGGGGAGCTGGCTGTGATGCCACCCCGGCGGCATCTCGATATGCCGGTTATCAGTCGAAAATCCGTCGTCTCTAGGGGACGGCTTTTCGACTGACAACTGGCCGGCCGGCGACTTTCCCGGACTCCACCCGGCGGAACGCGCATGCAGCGCGTCGCCATCCGCGCAGGTCACCTCGGCCGGCGCGATCTACCCTTCAGAAAGGGATGAGCAACCAATGACACCCGAACCGAAATACGTCGAACGCAAGATCGGCGACGAAGTTTTCCGATTTGAAACCGGCCGGCTCGCCGCCCAAGCGGGCGGAGCAGTCCTGGCCACCCTGGGCGAGACCGCGCTGCTGGCCACGGCCACATCGTCTTCGCCGCGCGGCGACGGCGACTTCTTTCCGCTGACCGTCGACGTCGAAGAGCGAATGTACGCGGCCGGAAAGATACCCGGAGGGTTCTTCCGGCGCGAAGGGCGAGCCACTGAGAAGGCGACTCTCGCCGCCCGTTTGATCGACCGGCCACTCCGGCCCGCATTTCCGGATGGCTTCCGTCACGAGGTCCACTGCGTCGCCACGGTGCTGTCGGTCGACGGCTCCAATCCCACCGACATCCTGGCTCTCAACGGAGCCTCGGCGGCTCTCTCTATCTCCGACATCCCCTTCGAGGGTCCGGTCGGAGCTGTGCGCGTCTCGCACATCGGGGGCCAATGGGTCGTGAACGCCACATATGAGGAGCAGGAAGAGGCGACGATCGAGATGATCGTCGCGGGGCGCAAGAGCCCGCGCGGCGAGATCGACATCATGATGATCGAGGCCGGCGGCTCAGAGAGATTGTTCGAGCTCGTCGAAGCCGGAGCCACACGCCCCAACGAAGAGATACTCGCCGACGGAATCGAGCACTCCAAGAGCTTCATCGGCGAGATGATCTCTTTGCAGGAAGAGCTCGTCGAGCTCGCCGGCAAGCCCAAGGGCTCGACCACGGGCGACGCTCCCGACTATCCGCTGTTTGCCGACTACACCGACGAGCTCATGGACCGTGTCGCGGGCCAAGCCACCGAGCGCATCAAGGAAGCCGTCGCCATCACCGTCAAGGCCGAGCGACGACGCCGTCTAGCCGATATCGAGCACGATGTCGTGGCCGCGCTCTCCGAAGACGCGACCGAGGGCGATAGGGCCATCCGGGCCGCGCTCCGATCGCTCGCCAAGTCGCTCGTCCGCCGCCGCATCATCGACGAGAACGTCCGTCTCGACGGGCGTCGTACAGACGAGGTGCGGCCCATCTGGACGGAAGCGGGGGTCATCCCGCGCGTTCACGGGTCGGGACTCTTCACTCGAGGCGAGACACAGGCCCTTTCCCTTACGACTCTTGGGATGCAGCGCATGGAGCAGATGGTCGATGACCTTTCTCCAGACGAGTCCAAGCACTACATGCATCACTACAACTTCCCGCCTTACTCGACGGGCGAAGCCGGGTTCATGCGCGGTCCGAAACGGCGAGAGATCGGTCACGGGGCGCTCGCCGAGAAGGCCATTCTGCCGGTCATTCCAACGCGCGAAGACTTCCCCTACACGATACGCGTGGTCTCTGAGATCACGTCGTCCAACGGATCGACGTCCATGGCCAGCGTCTGTGGATCGTCGCTTTCCCTCATGGACGCGGGCGTTCCGCTCCGTGGCGGCAAGCATGTCGGAGGGGTAGCCATGGGCTTGGTCGCCGACGGTGACAACTTCGTTCCACTGACCGACATTCTCGGCGATGAAGACGCGTTCGGCGACATGGATTTCAAGGTCGCGGGCACCGAGGACATGGTCACCGCTCTTCAATTGGACACCAAGATCTCCGGCGTCCCGGCAGAAGTGCTCACGGACGCGCTTCGAGCCGCCCAGAAGGCGCGCCTTCACATAATCGGCGAGATGAACAAGACGTTGGCTACCCCTCGCTCCGAGCTTGCCCCTCTGGCCCCCAGGGTCGTGGCCATGAAGGTGCCGGTCGACAAGATCGGTGAGGTCATCGGTCCGAAGGGCAAGAACATCAACATGATCACGATGACGACCGGAGTCGAGATCGACATCGACGATGACGGCACGATTCGCATCGGGTCGACGGACGAGGAGTCTGCCCAACGCGCGGCCGGCCTCATCGAGGAGATGGTCAACCCGCGGATGCCCGAAGTCTCGGAGCGGATACTCGGCCAGGTCGTGAAGACGACCGCGTTCGGCGCCTTCGTCAACGTCTCTCCGGGCCGCGACGGCCTCGTTCACATCAGCAAGCTGGGCGAGGGGCGCATCGAGCGCGTCGAAGACGCCGTGAATGCGGGTGACGAGCTCGAAGTCGAGGTCATCGAGATTGATTCTCAGGGCCGGATATCTCTCACTCCAGTCGCGTGGCTCGACCGCCAGGTCGCGCAAGGCAAGACCCTCGACG
>JACDBF010000151.1 GCA_013695055.1 Actinomycetota bacterium | reverse complement strand
CCTTGTCCGCCCGCGTGAGCTCCCACGACCAGGCTCGCGAGCACGGCCACGGTAAAACGCGACCCGAGTCGCTTCATCTCCGACGGACTCTGGAATCAGGCTAAGAGGGACCTCGATTGTTGGCGCCGCTTCCGAACGGACCGGCCGTCTGTGCCTTTCTGCCCGTGAGTCTCGGCGCGGTCGGGAGGCAGCGATGACCCGCTTGATAACCGTTCAATTCGTGGGCGATCCATTCTTGAAAGGTTCGTGCTTCAGGAAGGCGATGAACTGGCATTTTCGAAGCAGATCGCTCGCTGAGTGGTTTGGATCGACGGCAGCAGATTGGATACCGCCTAAGAGGTCCACGCCCTAACATCTCCAGAACGGCGGCGCTGATCATCAGGCGCATTGCGACAAGTTAGCTGTCGCAGCCTTACGTACCATCCATGAAGCTTCCGGTGTCCGCCCAGTCGGGCCGCAGATCATTCGGCTTGGCAAGGATCAGACGACGCACGTGCTGCCCAAGATCAGCCGACCGCGGCCCCAGCCCGCACCACCACCGCCACCGCCTGACCGGAAAAAGTAGACATGGCTGACCGGCCAGCCCCGGCGAGATCGACACTCCCACCGACTCGCGATGTGCCGGGCAAGGCGCACATGCTCCCTCGCCCCGCACAGCCGCTCCCGCGCCCGCCCTGCACCGCCTCCTCCGCTACTGCCATCTCGGCCTCGTCCGATCCGCGCCGCGCGTGCGGGTGCTCGTGACCACCCGCGAGCTGCTCCGGATCGCGGGGAGCGGGCGCACCCCGTGCCGCCGCTCGACCGCGACGAGGGGTCGCACTGTTCTTGGACCGCGCACGTGCGCACCGACCGGACCTGGAGCTCACCCAGGACGCGCTCGCGGCCGTGCGCGCCCATTGGTCGTCGAGCAGGTGAGCAATTTTGGTACGGCCAGTGCATTCGAGGCTTCCCACAACTACAAATCCGCATGGGGGCACCCAGAATGACCGAGACCAAGGCAACCAGCACACTCGACGATCCGATGACGGAATCGGCCACGGCCGAACCGACTCATCCGCTCGCCGAAGCAGGCAAGGATGCAACCGAGAACGTGGGCCAACTGGCAGGCCGCGCCGCCGATCTCGGCATCCAGCAGGCAGATCGCGGCCGCACCCAGGCTGCCGAGGGCATCGATCAGGTCGCCCAGAGCATCCGGCGCGTGTCGACCGACATGCAGACCGAGCAGCCGACAATCGCCAACGCAGCCATGACGGCTGCAGATCAGGCCGAGCGTGCCGCGCAGTATCTGCGCCAGACCGACGCGCGCCAGATCATCAGCGGGGTCGAGGACGTCGCCCGCCGACAGCCGATTCTCTTCATCGGTGGAGCCTTCCTGATCGGGATCGCCGCATCACGCTTCATCAAGGCGGCTGGCGGCGGCCAGGGCACCCAGGCGCATCGGTCCGGGCACAGCACCGACCATCCGTCAGACCGAATTGCTGACTTCCGAACCTCGGACAGCTATGAGCCAACCGGCCCCGGCACGATCAACGGGAATGAGGGGTTCTGAGATGGAGCATCGTGAGGAGAGCCGAGGGATCGGCGATCTCCTCGGCGATCTCGGCGGACAGGTGAGCACGCTCGTTCGCAAGGAGATTGACCTTGCTCGCGTTGAGGTCACCTCGGGCGTCGGCCGCATGAGCCGCGGCGCGGCTATGGCCGGTGCCGGAGGCGCAATCCTGTATGCGGGCCTCTTGGTTCTACTCGGCGCGATCGTGCTCGGCCTGATTGCCGCCGGCCTCGATGCCTGGTGGCGGCGTTGATCGTTGCGATCGTGGTCCTGATCATCGGCGCCATCGTCACCTCGACAGGCGTGAAGCAGATCCAGAGCACCAACGTGGCGCCGACGCAAACCGTGGAATCGGTTCGCGAGGACGTCGAGTTCGTCAAGGAGCAGATGAAGTGACGCAGGAACGGAACGACGAGGACGCCGTCCAGGCGGACCTTCAGACCGATGAGAATGATGCGCTCGAGGCGATGAGCGACGACGAGCAGGCCGAGGTCACCGAGATCCGTGCCGACATCGAGGAGACCCGACTCGAGATGGGCGGCACGCTCAACGAATTGGGGGACCGCCTCGAGCCCAGCCACCTCGTCGACCAGGCAAAGGAGAATGTCCGCGAGGCGACCATCGGTCGTGTCGAGGAAACAGCGAAGGGAATTTCAGACATGGTGATGGAAACGATCAAGCGCAACCCGATTCCCGCCGCACTGGCCGGGGCCGGCTTGGCGATGCTGTGGAAGAACCGATCCCAGGGCACGCAGGGCAACGCCTCGTATGGCACGGGGTACGGGTACCAGAGCCGGCCAGGCTCCATGTACCAGCGCGACAGCGAGGGCATGGGCTCCAAGGTGGGTGAGGCTGCTTCGACGGTCGGCCAGAACGTCGGCGGTGCCGTCGGCTCCGTCGCCGAAGGCGCGCAGCAGGTCGGTGGCGAGGTGGTCGAGCGCGCCGGTGCGACGGCACAGCAGGTCGGGTGGAAACTAGACAGCTTCATGCAGGCCAACCCGCTCGCCGTCGGCGCCATCGCCATCGGAGTCGGAGCCCTCGTCGGCTCGATTGTGCCGGAAACATCGCAGGAGCGAGACATGCTCGGCGATGCCAGCCGGCACGTCGGCAACACCGTGCGTGACACGGTCGACCAGGCCACGACCAAGGCCGAGGCGACCCTGGATCGCGCGGAAGAAAAGGTCAGCTCCCCAGCCTGAGACTGATCAACGAACGATCCCCGCCGCCGGCCATGCCGGCTGAGCGGCGGGGCCAAATATGTCTGAACCCTGTTGGAGCATGGAGGGCGACCGTGAGATCGGCACATGGGCAGTGGGTGAGCTTTGGCCCCTAGGTCGCCACGCGTTACGATACGTATCGTCGGGGACGCAATGGCCATGCCTCGGGAGCCCTCCGAAATGACGTCGAAGTCGTCGGATCTCTGCTCTCCAAGCGCTGTGGTCAATGCCTCTCGGACAAAACCGCTCAGTCTGAGCGTGAATGATGCGCCCGTAGCTCAGTGGATCAGAGCAGCTGACTTCGGAGCATGGCCGTGGGTGCGCTGTGCTTCCGAGCGTGAGCGGGGGAGCGAATCGCGTCGAGTTATCTGCTCTCTTCGAGCACGAGTTGACGACGATGCTGGTCAGCCGCGTCTGGGTCCGACCTTAGCGGGGCCTGCTCGCGACCCCACCCCATGCTATGGTTGCACCATACTATGGGAATGGGATAGTATGCCAACTCCATAGTTCACGGAGACGAGGTTGCGAGGATTCTACGGGCGACGCCAAGAACTGGCGCGATTGATGGAGGACATGGAGGCGATCCGGTCCGACGGACGAGGACGCCTCGTGACCGTACGCGGCCGGCGCCGCGTTGGAAAGAGCTGGCTGGTCGAGGAGTTCATCGAGCGCTCAAAGGCGTCGCATGTCTTCTTTGCCGCCAGCCGGCAGACATCCGAGCGCGAACTAGCAAGGTTTGCCGACCGAATCGCACGTTCCTCGCTTCCATCGGCGAGCGCGGCCGTCGGTGTTGCCTTCGACGGATGGGAGGCCGCCTTGGTGCTGGCCGCGACCGCAGCGGAGCAAGCGCACCCGAGCATCGTCGTCATCGACGAGTATCCGTACCTGCTCGAGGGAGGCCGCGACGCGGTCGAAGGCGCGGTCCAGTCGGCCTGGGATCGCATCCTCAGCCGGACTCCGGTCCTGCTGATCCTGGTCGGGTCCGACCTGGCGATGATGCGTTCCCTTGACGAGTACGGTCGCCCGTTGCACGGTCGCCCGTCGCGCGGCATCGTGGTCGACCCACTCTCGCCGACGGAGGTTGGGCAACTGCTCAAGCTGCCGGCCGCAGATGCGCTCGACGCCTATCTCGTGGTCGGTGGTTTTCCCGAGATCGCTCGTTTATGGCAGCCGGGTCAGGAGCTGAAGGCGTTTCTGACGCGTGGTCTCGCGGATGAGTCATCGCCACTGGTCGCCACCGGCCGCAGGATCCTGGAGTCCGAGTTTCCCTCAGAAACCCAGGCCCGCTCGATTTTGTCGGTGATTGGTGCCGGTACGCGTACCTACACCGCCATCTCCAACGAGACCGGCATTGCGTCGACGAACCTCAACGAGCCGCTGAAGACCCTCGTCGAGCGCAAGCGGATCGTCGAGGCCCGATTGCCGCTTGCAGCGACTTCATCGAAGGATCGCCGCTACGAAATCACCGATCCGTATCTTCGGTTCTACCTGCGCTTCATCGACCCAAACATCATCGACATCGAGCGAGGACGAAGTCGCCTGGTGAGGCCACTGATCTGGCGGGACTGGTCGACCTACCGCGGACGGGCCATTGAGCCCC